>DAIRCY010000050.1:0-17570 GCA_036796435.1 Acidimicrobiales bacterium | reverse complement strand
CATCGGCTCGTCGATGGCGCGCGTGGCGGAGGCGAGCCTGCTGCGAGGCTCCGAGTTGCTCGGCGCCGCCGACGACGACGTCGCCGCCGCTGACGCCTTCGCCGCCGTCGCGGGAGAGGCGCTGCCTGCCATGGCGCGGATCTTGGAGTTCGTGTGGCGACGGCACCTTCAGGCCGTGGCCCGGCGGGCCGTCCTGATGCGGACCGGCGCGAAGGACTCGGGGTCCGGCCCGGTGGTGGCCGTGGGTTTCGCGGACATGGTGGGGTTCACGTTGCTCAGCCAGCATCTGCGCGACGACGAGCTCGCGATGGTCGTTCGTCGCTTCGAGGAGATCTCCTACGACATCGTCGCGCTGCACGGTGGGCGCGTGGTGAAGACCATCGGCGACGAGGTGATGTTCGTCGTGAGCGACCCTACGTCCGCCGCGCATATCGGGCTCGACCTGGCCGAGGCGTACGCGGACGACGAGCTCCTCGGCGACGTGCGTGTGGGTCTCGCCGCCGGCCCCGTGCTCGTGCGAGACGGGGACTACTTCGGCCCTACCGTCAACCTTGCCGCCCGGATCGTGCAGATCGCCGAGCCAGGCACGGTGCTCGTCTCCGACGAGCTCCACGCCATGCTCGCCGAAGCCGCACCCGATGAGATCGTCGGACATCCGCTGCGGCCCCGTGTGTTGAAGGACGTCGGGAGGGTCCAGCTGTGGTCGTGCCGACGCGCAGGCGACGACCCCGTCGACAAGTCGGTCCGCTCCGAGGCGCGCCGTGCGCGACGCGAACGACTCGGGCGGATCCTGCGCGACCTCGACGAGCTCCGTGCCGTCGGAGAGCGCGTCGTGACCGGCCGTCGCCCCGGGCAGGGCTCCGGGCGCGGCACCGGACAGGGCACCGGACACGGCCCGCGCTCCTGAGACGCAGGCAGCGCTCCGGGCCGCAGCCAAGTGGTGTCTAGCCCGGGAGTCGTACGGTCGCGATGCCGTGCGGCCGCAGCTCGAAGCCCCCGTCGAAAGGCTCGAGAGGTGAGCCCAGCAGGTCGACGATCCACCCGGACCGTTCACCGAGGCGGACGGGCACCGGGGCGTCCGACGGGTTGAAGACCCGGACCTCGAGCACCCCCGCCTCGCGTCGGACGGCGCTCACCTGCGCACCGTCGACCTGCAGCGCAGTTCCGCTGTCCGCACGCCAGCCGCCGCCGAAGGTCCCGACCACTTCGAGCGGTACGAGGACGTCGTCGCAGAGCTCCCACGGGTCCGCGTCCCCGAGGGCGATGGCGCACCGGAACTCGACGTGCCTGCCGACGAGCTGCAGTCCCTCGACGGGCGTGAGCGGCCCAGCCGGGAAGGGGCGGTACGACATCCCGAGGCGCGAGAGCATGCCGGTCGAGCGGAGGAGGGTGAGGGCGAGCGTGTGGGCGCGCGCCTCTTCCCCGTCCACCGCGATGTCCACGAGCTCGTACTCGGTGGCACCGTCGTGGACGACGGTGAGCCCTCCCGCGCGGACGAACCGGCGAGCCGGGAACGTAGGGAGGCCGTACTCGTCCGGACGCCCTTCTGCGGCGAGACCGCGCGAGACCGCGCCGAACGCAGAGTCCGCCTCCGATCCGGCCGCAGGCACGGGGAGGGGGAGGTGCAGGCGCACGCGGTGGTCGCGCGAGGGGTTCACGAAGCTGATGGCCACGCGCAGCGCACGCTCGTCCGCTCGGAGCTCGAGCACCGTGGTCACCTCGGCGTCCTGGGACCCCACTCGCGCGCCGGCGGCCTCCGCGTGGTCCGGCCAGCGGTAGCGCGAGCGGATCTCCACGCGGGCACGGACGGGCCCGCGCTCCAAGACGTCGACGGTCACCGCTTCGGGCGCGTCCACGACAGAGTCGCGCGTGGGTGGCGAGTAGTTGTAGGAATCGCCGAGATCTCCACCGTCGACCAGGCGCCCCAGCCCGCAGACGTCACCGATCGAAAAGGTGCCTGCCGCGGCGTCCACCCGCACGGCGACGAGGTCGTTCACGAGCCGCACCTCGCCGTCGCCCCCCTCCTCGATTCGGACGGGATGTGCGAGAGGCGCCGGCGCGAACATGGCCCATCCGAAGCCAGCGACGGGCTCGACGATGCGCCGGATCGGCCGTGGGCCCAGCCGGATCCGGACCGGTGCGGCGGGGCGCGCCCCCAGGCGCGAAGAGAGGTCCTCTTTGGCCTGCGCGATCGGCAGCTCGGGGCGCTCGTCCGGACCGATGGTCACGGTCACGTCGATCCCCGAGTCGTCCTCGGTGACCACCACGTCCTGCACCCACGCGTCGGCGTCGATTCTCGCCCCGTCGATCATTCCGAGGACCGTCCGGACCGTCTGGGCGTCGAGGGTGAGGGTCCCCGGAAGCTCCGCGCGCTCGGAGACGACCTGGACGGTGCCGGGGTGGGCTCCGCCGCCGGCGAGGTCGCCGGAGACGACCAGCTCGACGACGCCCGCGCGCTCCCGGGCGGACAGGTTCACGACCACGTTGCCGGGGGACGCCATCGACGTGCCGATCGCCAGGAGGGCTCGGGCCGCGAGGCCGTCTGCGATCGCCCGCGCGGAAGCAAAGCGCTGCAGCACCTCGTCGTCGACGTCGTCCACCGAGCACGCGCAGATCGAGTCGTGCGCGGCATTGCGGACGACCTCCTTCCAGGCGAGGTCGAACTGGCGCTCCGGCCAGGACGCGGCGGGAAGGAAAAGGGCGCTCAGCGGCTCGGCGCGCTGCTCGAGCGCCCGCTCCGTGGACGCAGCGGCACGCTTCACGTCCACCCGGTTGGAGGTCACCCCCATGAGCACGTTCGCCCGGGCACCCGAACGGAGCTCGCCTCGCCACCGGTCGAGACCCTCGGAGGAGGCCCTGGCGAGGTACTCGGGCAGTGAGGTGATCTCGAATTCGAGGTCGTCTTGGAGCGCGTTCGCCTCGGCGACGACCCTCCCCAGTCCGGGCTGGGGAGGGAGATGGTCCGAGCCGTTCATGAGCAGGAGGTCGGAGACGAGGAACGGCCCGATCTGCTCCAGATGGTCCTTCACCCGCCGGACGAGCGCCTTGGCGTCGCCGGGCAACAACGACCCGTTCCCGTAGCCGAAGGGCAGGTACTCGGCGCGAACCGACGACCCGTCCGGCGCCTCCCAGATGAAGGCCGTCGAGGTGACCGACGAAGGCACGCCTCGCCAGACGACGGCGTGCTCGAATCCCGCCAGGCAGAGGATCTGCGGCATCTGCGCCACGTGGCCGAACATGTCCGGCAGGTAGCCGACCCTCATCGCCCCCCCGAACGCCGCGCACCTCCGCACGCCCATCTGCAGGTCTCGCACGATGGTCTCGGGGGAGACGAGGAACTCGTCCATCAGCGTGTACCACGGGCCGACCGACAGGCGGCCCGCGGCGGCGAGCTTGCGGATGCGCTCTTCGGCTTCTGGGCGGACCTCCAGGTAGTCGTCGAGCGCCGCCGCCTGGCCGTCGAAGAGGAACCGGGCGTAGGAGGGGTCGGATTCGAGCAGGTCGAGGAGCTGGTCGGCCACGTCGACGAGCCGGAGGCGGAACGACTGGAAGGGCTCGTACCACTCCCGGTCCCAATGGGTGTGCGGGACGATGGCGACGCGACGGGGGCTCATGGCGCCAGGTTAGGACGGGCGACCGTCGGGGCCGCCTCCCTCGCCCAGCTCCGGAATCGCCCCGCGCGGGGTAGCCGCCTCGGTACGGTGGGCCGGTCATGAGGATCGCCTTCGGTACGGACGAGCGGACCCCCCTCACCGCTGCCGTGCTCGAGCTCCTCCGTTCGTCCGGCCACGAGGTGGACGTCGTCGCCGACGGCACCGACTGGCCGGAAGCGGGCCGCGCCGTCGGGGTGGCCGTCGCCTCGGGGCAAGCCGCGCGCGGCGTCGTGTGCTGCACGACCGGCACGGGCGTGTGCATCGCGGCGAACAAGGTCCACGGGGTGCGCGCGGCGCTGTGCACCGATGCGACCACCGCCGCCGGCGCACGGCGGTGGAACGATGCGAACGTGCTTGCGTTCGGGCTCCGCCTCACCACCGAGGCGGTCGCGATCGAGATGATCGACGCCTTCTTGCACACCGACGCCGACCCGGCCGAGGCGCGGCTGGTCGACCAGGTCGAGCCTCCGCCATGACGCTGCGTGTCCCTCGCCCCACGAAGGTGCCGACGCTCGAGGTCGAGCGGCGCCTGTGGCGCGACGGCCATCGCTGGGTGGCGGGGATCGACGAAGTGGGCCGTGGCGCGTGGGCGGGACCGCTCACCGTCGGCGTTGCCGTCGTGCACGCGGGGATCCGCAGCCGCACGCTGCCGCGGTGGCTCCGAGATTCGAAGATGCTGGCCGAGGAACGGCGCGAGCTCGTCTTCGACGACGTCGCGCGATGGTGTGCCGACGCAGCGGTCGGCCACGCGTGGCCCGAAGAGTGCGACCGGTACGGGATGACGCGGGCATGGCGGCTCGCGGCGCACCGCGCCCTCGCGAACCTCGAGGTCGTACCCGACGCGTGCGTCATCGACGGCCCCTACGACTTCCTGCGCGCGGGGGGTGCGAAAACGAGAACCGCGGCGGTGCCGGATCCGGACCTGGAGGTGCCGGATGCGGAGGCGGGGGAGGGGGAGGGGGACCCAGATCTCGAGGGGCTCGGCGACGTCACAGGTGCGGCCGCCGCGCACGGTGTGCCCGTTCGCTGGGAGCAATGCCAGTTCGACGTCGGCGCCGCAGAGGACGAATTCGCGGCGCATCCGGTTGTCGACGACCTCTTCGAGCTCCCGGAGGCGCCGGTGCCTGCGACGGTCCTCACGATGATCGGGGCCGATGCCCGCTGCGCCGCCGTTGCCGCGGCGTCGGTGCTCGCCAAGGTGGTGCGCGACAGGTGGATGCGCGAGGAGTCCACGCACTTCCCGCCCTACGGCTTCGACCGCAACAAGGGCTACCCGTCACCGCACCACCAGATCGCGCTGCGCGGCTACGGCCTGTCCGCGATCCACCGTCGCAGCTGGGCGTACGTCGCGGCCCTCCCGTGGCGCTGAGGTGGGGACCGCCCTCGTAGGATAGGGGCCTCCGATGGTCTATCTCCTCGCCGTAGGCTCCGCTCTCGCCAACGCGCTGACGAGCATCCTCCAGCGGATGGGCGTCGAGGACGCACCCGATTCGGACCGGTTGCGGTTGCGGCTGATCGCGCACGCCGTCCGCAGGCGTGTCTGGCTCGCGGGCTTCGCGCTCATGGTCCTCTCCTTCGTCATGCAGGCGACGGCGTTGCATCTCGGGAGGTTGTCGGAGGTCCAACCGATCCTCACGAGCGAGCTGCTGTTCCTCGTGGTGATCCTGGCGGTCTGGTTCCAGTACTCGCTGGGCTGGAGGGAGTGGTGCGGCTCGGCCGCAGCCGCCCTGGGGCTCGCAGGGTTCCTCGTCTTCGCGGACCCCGGCCGGGGGAACGGGGTACCGAACGCCAAGGACTGGACGGCAGTGGGCGTCGCGTGCGCCCTCGCCGTCGCGGTCGCTACGGCCCTGGCGCAACGCGGCCCGCGCTGGTGGCGCGCGGCGTGCTTCGGAGTCGGAGGGGCGGTGGCCTACGCCTTCGCCGCCGCGTGCACCAAGGAGGTGTCCGGCTTCGCCGCGCGCGACTGGGTCTCGGTCGTGTGGCACTGGCAGACCTACGGGCTCGCAGGCTCGGGAGCGCTCGCGGTCTTCCTCGCGCAGAACGCGTACCACGCCGGCCCCCTCGCGGCCTCCCAGTCGTCCCTCGTGCTCGTGGATCCTCTCGCGAGCATCCTGATCGGGATCGCACTGTTCGACGACAACCTGCGGACCAGCGGAGCGTGGGGGCCGCTCGAGGCCCTCTCGCTCCTCGTGTTGTTCGGGGGCGGCGTCGTGCTGAGCCACTCGCCGCTCATCAGGGGCATCCGCTCGGGCGGCTCGGACGCCGAGCGCCTCGCGCCTAGGTTCCGGCGGCGGCTGGCGCCCGCGAACGCCGAGCCGGTCTCCGGACTGCCCCCGGCCGGGTCCTGACGTGGCCGCCGACCACGCCGACGTCAGCGTGGAGGAGGTGAGGCACGCCGGCATCGAGATCAGCGTGGAGGAAGTCGGACAGGAGGACCTCGACACGATCGTCGATGGCCTCGTCGCCTCCAACCGCGAGCGTGCGGAGCTGAGGGACGAGTGGGCCTGGGCGGAACTCGGCGTGGTCGCCCGGCGCGACGGCGAGGTCGTCGGGGGGGGCGTCGGAAGGACGGGTTGGGGATGGCTGTACGTCGCCCGGCTGTGGGTCGCCAACGAGCTGCGGGGATCGGGTCTCGGCTCGCGGGTGATGGCGACCATGGAGTCGGCGGCTCGGGAGCGGGGTTGCGTCGGCGTCTGGCTCGACACGTTCAGCTTTCAGGCGCGTCCTTTCTACGAGTCGCTCGGCTACCGGCAGTTCGGCGAGCTCGGGGACTTCCCGCCGGGCCACTCACGCCATTTCATGGCCAAGCGTCTGTGAACCGGACGTCGTCGGAGAGAGCGCGATGAGAGAACAGCGCCTCGTGTTCGGCGAGGACCCCGAGCTGTACGACAGGGCGCGTCCGGGGTACCCGGACGCGGTCGTCGACGACGTGCTCGGCTTCTGCGGCCTCGAGCCGGCACGGTGCCGAGCACTCGAGATCGGCGCCGGGACCGGGAAGGCGACGGTCGCCTTCGCACGTCAGGGCGTGCGGGTCCGTGCGCTCGAACCGGATCCCGCGATGGCCGCCGTCGCCGAGCGCAACTGTCGCCCGTACCCCGACGTGTCGATCGAGGTGACGTCCTTCGAAGACTGGGGCCTCCTCGAGCACGCGTTCGATCTCGTCTTCTCGGCCCAGGCGTGGCACTGGGTCCGCACCGGTGTCCGCTGCACCCGAGCCGCCGCGGCGCTCGCCGAGGGCGGTTGTCTCGCCCTCCTGTGGCACCGGGTCAGGTGGGCACCTGACGATCCCGTCCGCGCGGCCCTCGACGAGTGCTACCGGGAGCACGCACCCGCGCTGTACGCCCGCGGGCCGGGGTTCCCCGGGCTGACCCCGGCGCAGCTCGAAGACGAGTCGGTCGTCGAGCTCGAGGCCTGCGGCCACTTCGTCGACGTCACCGTCCACGAGCATCCGTGGTCCCAGTCGTTCGGCCCGGCACGATACGTGGACCGCCTCCGGACCCAGTCCGACCACCGGCTCCTCCCCGACGGCGATCGCCGGAAGCTGCTCGAGGCCATCGCCGAGGTGATCGAAGCGCACGGCGGTTCCGTGACGGTGCCGCACTCGACGCTCGTCGTGCTGGCGCGCGGCTCCGGCGATCGAGGTCGGGAGGCGGGGTGACGCGAGCTCGAGAGCCGGTGTTCGCGTCCGATCCCGCGACGCTCCGCTACTACGACCAGCGGGCCCTCGAGTACGACGAGTGGTACCTCGGCGAGGGGCTCTTCGCCGAGCGCGAACGGCCCGGCTGGCACGAAGAGCTCGACTCGCTCGGAGAGGTGCTTCGCGCGCTCGATCCGATGGCGACGATCGACGTCGCCTGCGGTACGGCGTACCTGAGCCGGCACCTCCGAGGTCCGGTGATCGGGGTCGACCGGAGCGACGCGATGGTTCGCCTCGCAAGGTCGCGGCTGGCCGTCGTCGCCGTGGCCGACGCCCTCGACCTGCCGGCCGGGCGCGGCGCGGTGGCGAGGGTCTTCACCGCCCACTTCTACGGCCACCTTCCACCCCGCGAACGGGCGCGCTTCCTCTCGGAGGTACGCCGGGTCGCCGGCGAGCTCGTGGTGGTCGACACCGCGAGCCGCCCGGGCCTCCCCCCCGAGCTGTGGCAGCGACGCGTGCTGAACGACGGGTCGGAGCATCGCGTCTTCAAGCGCTTCCTCGACGCGAGGCAGCTCGCTGCCGAGATCGGCGGGTCCGTCCTCTTCGAGGGTTCGTGGTTCGTCGCCGCCCGCGCGGTGCATCCCGGGCGACGGTCCCCGGATCAGTGCGTGGCGCCGGACACCGCAAGTGCGAGCAGCGCGAGCGCCATCGATGCCGGGACGACGACCGCGCCGACCATGCTGTAGCGGAGGGCGCTCGGGCGGGCGCCGACCGAGCGCGCGACCTGCAGCCACAAGAAGGCCGACAGCGCGCCGGTGACCGCCAGGTTCGGACCGAGGTTCAGTCCCACGAGCAGCGCGTGGGGATGGGCCGGCGTCCGGGCGGCCAGGAGGGAGGCGGCCGGCAGGTTGTTCACGACGACGCTCGCGCCGGCACCGACGACCGCGGTGACGACTGCGGACGCGTGCGTGAGGAGCTGCGCGGGGCCCGACCAGACGCGCCCGAGGGTCCCGAGGTCGACCGCCACCGAGAACAGACCGCAGAGCAGAGGGAGGTTCACCGTCCGTCGCACTTCCCCCACGTCTGCGCGGCGGTGCAGGACCGTCCATCCCGCCGCGGCGCCCCCCGCCGCGACCGCCGCAACCGCTTCCCACGACGGCGGGAGGGCCAGCATCGCGATCACCACCACGCCGATCCCGATCAGCCCCGCGCCTGCACGCCACTCGACGCCTTCGTCGAGCCGCGGCCCCGCACGGCCCAGGGGACGCCACCAGAACGCCGCCACGACGGCCGAGACCGCGAGGACAGCCGCCACCCACGGCAGCGCCATCGTGGCGGCGAACGCCCCGCCGTTCTGGTGCACGCGTCCGAGGACGATGAGGTTCGTGAGGTTCGAGCCCGTCAAAAGCAGCGACGCGCCGTTGGCCAGGAAGACCGCGAGGTAGAGGAACGGGGCCTCGTCGACCTGGCGGCGCCTGGCGGCGACCACGACGACGGGGGTGAGGAAGGCCGCGGAGGTGTCGAGGTTCAGGATCGCCGTCACGAGCGCGATGAGCACGACGGACGCCACGAACAGCGATCGTCCGCCCCGGGCGACGTCCGCCATGACCGTGCCCGCGGCTTGGAACAACCCGTCGGCGCGGGCGACCAGGCCAAGGGCGAGCAGTCCTGCGACGAGCACGAAGGGCGGCCAGTCCTGCGTCGCCGCGGCCCTGACCGCGTGCCCGTCGAGCGCGATCGCAGCACCCATCGCCGGGAGCGCGACGACCATGGTCACCCATCCAGCGACCCGCAGGACGCCGCCCGGCTCCTCGCTGGCGCCACGCGTGCCCGGGAGGGCGGGCGCCCCGCTCACGCCGGCGCCGGACCGATTGCGCCGCTGCTCACGCAGCGGACGGTCTCGACGAGCAATCCCCGAGTGCGACCACCTGGCGCACGAAGGCCGCGAACGCGTCCGGATGGCTGAGATGTGCGCCGTGCGCGGCGTCGGGGATCGTGGACCGGCACACGGCCTGCACGTGGCGCCCGAGCCAGTCCGCGGTGTCGAGATGGTGGTCGTGGCTGGCCGGACCCCCCGACGACACGATGGTCGGCACGGTGAGTGCGATCACGTCGAACGGGGCCGGGCGTCGGATGGCCCGCAGGTCGGCGAGCAGCGCCGGCCCGTCGAGGCGCCGGCTCTCGCGCTGGTCCTCGGGCATCCGGTCCCACGCCGCGTCCCCGACCATGCGCCGGAAGAACCGCTCGGCCTCGACCGCCGGGTCGGCGCCCCGCTGCTGCACCGCACGTGATCCCGGCGTCCCTCTTCGGTGGAACCCGAGCCACGGCATCGACGGCTCGTACCCGCCGACGGCGCGGAACCGCTCCGGCGCCCCGACCGCAGCGCCGAGGACGATGGTGGCGCCGACGCTGTGGCCGATCGCCACGACGCCCGGCACGTCCGGGCGGTGCTCGGCGTAGGCCGCCGCGACGGCGATGAGGTCGTCGATGTGCACTCCGAGGTCGTCGGAGACCGCGACCCCTCGCGATCCCTGGTAGCCGCGGCGGTCGTAGGTGACGACTCGGACGTCGTCGAGACGCCGGGAGACCCGGGCGAAGCTCGACGCTCGGTCGAGGGAGCCGTGGACGAAGACGACGACCGGCGCTGCGCCGCCGTCCGACTCGCGTGCGGGCGGCCGTTCCGACACGAACAGGCCGTCGGGGAGACCGGGGACCGTCGGGGGGCCGCCCACGCGGCGCTCGTCGGCTCCTGCGCCGCTGGGGGTCGCGTTCACGCGAGCATCGACGATAACGGACGTCACCTGCCCGGGACGCGGGGGCCTCCGTGAAAACGGGCGGTGAGAGGCACCCCGGTAGGGTTGGGCCGTGACTCCCGCTCGAAAGGACGACCGCACACGCGCGACGGCGCCGCCGCGCCGTCCTTCCGACGGCACGTTCGGCCCGAACGCCTGGCTGGTCGACGACATGTACGACCGGTACCGCGCGGACCCGACCTCGGTCAGCGACAGCTGGCGCGACTTCTTCGCCGACTACCGCTCGGCGCCACTGCCCGCCCCCATGGACGCCCTCGCGCAGGAGATCGCAGACCGGGGGTCCGAGCGAGCCGAGGGCGGCACGCAAGAGCCGCAGAGCTCCTTCGGCGGGCGGGGGGACACGAGCGCAAACGGCCGGGGCGCCGCCCCGCCCGCGCCGTGGAGTCCGCCCCCGCCTGCGGAGGCCGCCCCTAGGAGCGCCGCGCCGGCGGTCGCCCCTTCGCCGGCCGCGCCGCCCGGCCCGGCAAGCCCGCCTGCGCCGGTCGCCACGCCGTCGGTCGCAACCGAGGAAGCCGACAAGCCCGTGCCGCTCCGCGGCGCCGCGTCGCGGATCGCGGTGAACATGACCGCCAGCCTCGCCGTGCCCACCGCCACGAGCGTGCGCACGGTGCCGGCGAAGCTGCTCGAGGTGAACCGCCAGATCCTGAACAACCAGCTGGCTCGCACGACCGGTGCGAAGGTCAGCTTCACCCACCTCATCGGCTACGCCGTCGTCCGTGCCCTGGGCGCGGTTCCTGCGTTGAACTCGTCGTACGCCGAAGAGCAGGGCGCAGACGGGCGGGTCGCGCCCGGGGTGGTCCGCCACGCGCACGTCGGCCTCGGTCTGGCCGTCGACGTCGAGCGGCCCGACGGCACCCGCACCCTCATGGTCCCGTGCATCAAGGGTGCCGACACCCTGGACTTCCGTCGCTTCGTCCTCGCCTACGAGGAGTTGGTCCGAAAGGTCCACTCCGGCAAGGCGTCACCGGACGACTTCACGGGGGTGACGGTCAGCCTCACGAACCCCGGCACCCTCGGGACGGCGCAGTCGGTCCCGAGGCTCATGCCCGGGCAAGGGGCGATCGTCGGAGTGGGCGCGATCTCGCAGCCCGCAGGATTCGAGGCCGCCGACCCCCAGCTCCTCGCCGAGCTCGGGGTGGGTCGGGTCGTGACCCTCACCTCCACCTACGACCACCGGATCATCCAGGGCGCGGAATCGGGCCTCTTCCTCGCGTACGTGGCGGCGTGCCTGATGGGCGAGCACGGGTTCTACGACGACGTGTTCGAGTCGATGGGGGTCCCCTACAAGGCCGTGGGGTGGAACACCGACCGCCCCTCGACCGGCGACCGGGAGCAGGAGCGGCTGCTCAAGCAGGTCCATGTCCAGACGCTGATCAACATGTACCGCGTCCGAGGGCATCTGATCGCCCACCTCGACCCGCTCGACGCGGAGCCGCCGCGGATCCATCCCGAGCTCGATCCCCTCACGTACGGCCTCACGATCTGGGACCTGCCCCGCCGCTTCGTGGCGGACGGTCTCGCCGGGCGCGAGTGGGCGACGCTCGACGAGATCCTTCACATCCTGCGCGACGCGTACTGCCGGACCCTCGGCATCGAGTACATGCACATACAGGACCCCGCGCAGAAGCGGTGGATCCAAGAGCACGTGGAGGGGGTCGACCGCACGCTCACCGCCGAGGAGCAGCGCCACGTCCTCGACCGGCTGAACGCAGCGGAGGTCTTCGAGCGGTTCCTCCACACCCGCTACGTCGGCCAGAAGCGCTTCGGGCTCGAGGGCGCCGAGTCGCTCATTGTCGTGCTCGACACCCTCTTCGACGAGGCTGCACGTGCCGGCACCGTCGAAGCGGTGATGGGAATGGCCCACCGCGGCCGTCTGAACGTGCTCGCCAACATCGTCGGCAAGTCCTATCGGGACATCTTCGAGGAGTTCGAGGGGGTGCTCGATCCCGACTCGGTGCAGGGTTCGGGGGACGTGAAGTACCACAAGGGTGCCTCCGGGAAGTTCATGGGGCCTTCGGGGGTGGAGCTCGCCGTGACGATGGCGTCGAACCCCTCGCACCTCGAGGCGGTCGATCCCGTCGTCGAAGGCATGGCGCGCGCGAAGCAGGACCACTTCCTGCCGCCGACCGACGGCACGCCGTCCCGGCTCGGCGCGCAGGGCACGATCCAGTTCCCGATCCTGGCGGTGCTCGTCCACGGGGATGCGGCGTTCGCGGGCCAGGGCGTGGTCGCGGAGACGCTCAACCTCTCGGCGCTCTCCGGCTACCGGGTCGGGGGCACGGTCCACGTCGTGGTGAACAACCAGCTCGGGTTCACCACCGCCCCCGGCGCCGCGCGCAGCTCGGTCTACCCCACCGACGTGGCGAAGATGGTCCAGGCGCCGATCTTCCACGTGAACGGCGACGACCCCGAGGCCTGCCTTCGCGCCGCGCGCCTCGCCTTCGGCTTCCGTCAGGCCTTCCACAAAGACGTGGTCATCGACGTGGTGTGCTACCGGCGACACGGCCACAACGAGGGAGACGACCCGAGCTACACCCAGCCCCTCATGTACCAGCGGATCGACGCCAAGCGGTCGGTGCGGAAGCTCTACACCGAGACGCTCGTGCGGCGGGGGGACATCACCCTCGAAGAGGCGGAGGAGGCGCTCGACGCCTTCAACGAGCAGCTCCAAGCGGCGCTGGACGAGGTACGCGCCGCGTCCCCGGCACCCCCGGCGAGGGCGGAGGTCGCCGAGGGCGAGGAGGAAGCCGTCGACACCACCGTGGTCGAGGTGCCCGCGGTCGAGACGGGGGTCGGCGAACCCCTCCTCGCGCAGCTCGCACAGCGGACGACGTCCGTACCCGAAGGGTTCACTCTCCACCCGAAGCTCGCCCGCCAGTTCGCCCAGCGGCGCGAGCTGGTGGCCTCGGGACAGGTGGACTGGCCGCTCGCCGAGCAGCTCGCGATCGGCTCGCTGCTGCCCCCGGGCGTGGGCGGGCGGGTCACCCGCCCGGACACCCGGCGAGGGACGTTCAGCCAGCGCCACTCGGTCCTCGTCGACTACCACGACGGTCACGAGTTCGTGCCGCTCGCGCACCTCGGCGACATCGCGGAGACGAAACGGTCGAGACCCGGCCGCTTCACCGTGCGTGACTCCCTCTTGTCGGAGTACGCGGCGGTCGGGTTCGAGTACGGCTACTCGGTCGAGGCTCCCGACGCGCTCGTCGCGTGGGAGGCCCAGTTCGGTGACTTCGTGAACGGGGCGAGCATCGTCATCGACAACTTCCTCGTCGCGGCGGAGGACAAGTGGGGACAGCACGCCGGCCTGGTGCTGCTGCTTCCGCATGGCTACGAGGGCCAGGGTCCGGAGCATTCGTCCGCACGCATCGAGCGGTTCCTCACGCTCTCTGCCCGCGGCAACCTGCGCATCGCGGTCCCGTCGACCGCGTCACAGTACTTCCACCTGCTCCGATCGCAGCCCATGCGGATGCCCGCGACGCCGCTCGTGGTCATCACCCCGAAGTCGATGCTGCGCGCCGTGCAGTCGCGATCGCCGCTCGGCGCGCTCGCGTCGGGCTCCTTCGCCGAGGTGCTCGACGACGCATCGGTCGGGGATCCATCACAGGTGCGGCGAGTCGTGCTCTGCAGCGGCAAGATCGCACACGAGGCCATCCATCGTCGCGACGAGCTCCTCGCCGGCGACGGCGGCGTCGGCACGACGCCTCCGCAGGCGTCCCGGGAGCAGGCGTCCTCTGTGGCGGTCGTGCGCGTCGAGCAGCTGTATCCGTGGCCCGAGCGGCGGATCGCCGAGACGCTCGAGCGGTATCCGGCGGCGGCGGAAGTGGTCTGGCTGCAGGAGGAGCCCGAGAACATGGGCGCATGGTCGTTCGCCCACGCGCGGCTGCACCGGATCCTCCGTGAGCGTTACAGGCTCCTCCACATAAGCCGGCCCGAGTCGGCGAGTCCCGCGACCGGCAGCGGAGCGCTGCACCAGCTCGAACAGACTTCACTGCTCGACCGTGCGATCGGCTGAGGCCACGAGACCCGCAAAGGTAGGTCCGTGACCGTCACCCCTGAGCGACGCGTGGTGGTGGTCGACGGGTCGAACCTCGCCACCGAGGGCCGGACGACCCCGAGCCTCCGTCAACTCGACGAGGCAGTCCGCGCGTACGCCGCAGAGGATCCGGGCGCAGAGATCGTCGTCGTCGTGGACGCGTCGTTCGAGCACCGCATCGACCCCTCGGAGCACAAGCAGTTCGTCGACGCCGAGCTCCACGGAGAGCTCGTCTCACCGCCTGCGGGCGCGATCGGGCGTGGAGACGCGTTCGTCCTTCGCATCGCGGAGCGCACCGGCGCGCGCGTGCTGTCGAACGACTCGTTCCAGGAGTTCCACGCTGAGCATCCCTGGCTCTTCGACGGGGGGAGGCTCGTCGGCGGGAAGCCGGTGCCCGGAGTGGGGTGGATCTTCACGCCGCGAATCCCGGTGCGCGGCCCGAAGAGCAGGCAAGCCACGGGCAAGGCGAAGCGGCGGGAGGCCGAAGAACTGTCGCCGCCGGTCAAGGCCGCCGAGCTCGCGAAGGCTGCGAAGAAAGTTGCGGCGCGCAAGGCGCCGGCACCCGTGCTGCCGGGTGGCGCGAAGCCGAAGGTGGGTGACGTCTGGCCATCGGCTGCGGCCTCGGGGTCAGCGGCCGCGGCAACGGCCAAGAAGGCCGCGGCAACGGCCAAGAAGGCCGCGGCAACGGCCAAGAAGGCGGCGAAGAAGCCCGAGGAGGCCGCGTCCGGGGGGCGGGGGCGGCCGAAGGCGGAGAAAAAGGTGAAGGCCGAGCAGCTCTCGACCGACGAGGGCGCCGCGCAGCCACCCAAGCAGGCCAGGGCGAAAAAGGCACCCGCCAAGAAGCAGGCCGCCAAGAAACCCGCGGCAAAGACGGCGCCGGTCAAGACGGCGCCGGTCAAGACGGCGCCGGCCAAGAAGGCGCCCGCCAAGGTGGCGCCCGCCAGGAAGGAAGCCGGGAAGCAGGCGCGTGCCAAGAAGAAGACCGCGCCCGAGCAGGCGCTCCCCCTGAAAGAGGCCCCCGTCAAGAAGAGGGCCGCCGCGACGAAGAAGAAGGCTGCTTCATCGAAGGAGGCTCCCGCAGCCGTGGCTGGCACGGCAGGGAGCGACGGAGCTGCCGCCGCACGGGGCGCACGCGTGAGGGCGAGGGCCGAGCCGCTCCGTCCCACGGCCGCGAAGAACCCGGTCGTCCAAGAGGCGATCGGCCAGGCGCTCGCCGAGGTCATCGCGCCGTTGCACGATGGCGGCGGCGCCCGAAGAGACGGGCGCGGCGAGCACAAGCACGGCAAGCGCGACGCCAAGGGGGCAAAGCAGCGCCGCCGGCGGGCGCAGTCGCCCCCGCCGGCGGTCAACGAGCCGCTCGCCTTCATCACCTTCGTCGCGACCTATCCCTTGGATAGCGAGCTCGAGGGCGAAGTCGTGTCCTTCACGTCGCACGGCGCCATGGTCGACGTGGACCTCCCGGGCGGCGGCGTCCTGCACTCCTACATCCCGTTGACCGCGATGGACGACCCGCCGCCGACCAAGGCCCGCCAGTTGCTTCAGCGGGGGGAACGCAGGAGGTTCGTGCTCGTCGCCCTGGACCCGCCTCGCCGGGTCGCGGAGCTCGCGCTGCCCGAGTTCGTCGCGTCCCATCGCGGGACACGCGGGTGAAGGTGTCGGGATCGTGGCGGTTCGGGAATCGTGAGGGTGTCAAAGAGCGCGGGGGACCTGAGTTGAAGTCGGCCGGGGCGCCGTTGGTAGCGTCGTGACGATGCGGCCGGTCGACGTGCTTCCGCACCGGGACCCGTTCCTCTTCGTGAGCGAGGTCCTCTCGATCGAGCCGGGGCGTGGCGCGACGGGCCGCTGGCACCTCACCGGCGACGAGCGGTTCTTCGCTGGTCACTTCCCCGGCCGCCCCACGCTTCCGGGGGTGCTGATGCTCGAGTCCCTCGCACAGCTCGGCGGCATCGCCGTGCTGGCAGACGAACGGTTTGCCGGAAGGCTTCCGCTCTTCGGCGGCGTCGACCGTGCCCGGTTCCGCCGGCAGGTGGTTCCCGGCGAGACGCTCGAGCTGGAGGTCACCCTCGGCCGGCTGTCGGCGCGTGCGGGCTCCGGGCACGGCCGTGCGCACGTGAACGGGGCCACGGCGTGCGAGGCCGACTTGCTGTTCGTGCTCGTGGACCGGGGCTGAGCCGGGTGCGCCTCGCGACCTGGAACGTGAATTCCATGAGCGTGCGCTTGCCGCTCGTCCTCGAATGGATCGAGGCCAACTCTCCGGACATCTTGTGCATGCAGGAGACCAAGCTCGCGGACGACGCCTTCCCGGCGGGGGCGTTCGCGGAGCTCGGCTACGAGACGGCCCACCACGGGGACGGCCGGTGGAACGGAGTCGCCATCGCGAGCCGGGTCGGTCTCGAGCGGCCCGTCTGCGGCCTCGGCTCCGAAGAGGACGCGCACGGTTGCCGGATGCTGGCCGCCACCTGCGGAGGCATCCGGGTCCACTCGGTCTACGTCCCGAACGGAAGAAGCCTCGAAAGCGAGCACTACCGGTTCAAGCTCGAGTGGCTTGCCCGCCTGCGCGCGTACCTGGCCGAGCACGACGAGCCGGGGGGCGACGTCGCCGTCTGCGGCGACTTCAACATCGCACCGAACGACTCCGACGTGTGGGACCCCTCCGCCTTCGTCGGCGCGACGCACGTGAGCGTGCCGGAACGCCGGGCGCTCCAGGAGGTCCTCGACTGGGGACTCGAGGACGTCTTTCACCGCTTCCATCCCGACGGCGGGGTCTTCTCGTGGTGGGACTACCGCGCGGGGAACTTCCACAAGGGAATGGGGATGCGGATCGACCTCGTGCTCCTGTCGAAGTCCCTGGCGGGGCGCGCGGTCGCCGCCGAGATCGACCGGAACGCGCGCAAGAAGAGCCCGCTCGGCAACAAGCCTTCGGACCACACGGTGGTCGTGGTCGAGCTGGCCTGATTCGGCACGGCCTGGACCGCGGCGCCGCGCTCGACCCCGCTGGATCCCCGCACTCAGCCCAGCTGGGCCTCGATGAGCATGGGGCCGTCCTCGGCGAAGCTCCGCTCGAGCAGCGAGGCGAGATCGTCCGCGCTCGACGCGCGTTCGGCCGGGACTCCGAGCCCGCGCGCGACCTCGACGAAGTCGAGCACCGGCCGGTGGAGATCGAGCATCGCGCCCGCCCGCTGGCCCTGCCCGGTTGCGCCCACGCGGGCGAGCTCGAACTGCAAGATGGCATAGGAGCGGTTCGCGAGCAGGACGGTGGTCACGTCGAGCCCTTCTCGGGCCTGGGTCCAGAGCGCCTGGACGGTGTACATCGCGCTGCCGTCCGCTTCGAGGCTGACCACGCGCCTGCCCGGCGCGGCGATCGCGGCGCCGGTCGCGGCCGGCAATCCCTGTCCGATCGAGCCGCCGGCGAGGGCGAGCCAGTCGTGGCGGGG
>DAIRCY010000049.1:8297-17600 GCA_036796435.1 Acidimicrobiales bacterium | reverse complement strand
GTTCGTCCAGGTGATCGCGCTCAAGCTCGGCGGCTCACTGCTCACGGATCTCACGCCGATGGCCCCCGACGCGGCCCTGCTCTCCGTCTTCCTCGGCGTCGCGGCGGCGCGTCACGAGGGGTATCCAGGCGTCTGGATCGGCGTCGGCGGCCCCGCACCGCGCAAGGTCGCCGCCATCGGCGTCCGGACGGTACGCGTGGACGACGGGCGACGACGGACCCTCCACGGTGTCGCGCTGAACGTCGACCCCGATCTCGAGATGTTCGGCCACATCGTGCCGTGCGGGATCGCCGACTACGCGGTGACGTCTCTTCGTGCCGAAGAGGTCGACGCCCCTATGGACCAGGTGGTCGACGCGGTCGCCCGCCGGGCGGTCGCGACCTGGGGGACCGGGGGGGTGGACCGGAACGACGTCACGCCTCGACGCCGGGCAGCGGGGCGCGACGGCGGGGCGGGAGCCGCCCCTGGCGAGCGGGCGCTCCTGCGTCGTCTCCGCGACGCGGGCACCGACCCGGACGCCGGGAGACCGCTGCGCGAGCGCAAGCCCGAGTGGCTGCGGGTGCCGGCACGGATGGGAGAGGACTTCCTCTCGGTCGGCCGCACGGTGCGCGACCTTCGACTCGTCACCGTCTGCGAGGAGGCGGGCTGCCCGAACATCTTCGAGTGCTGGGCCGACGGGACCGCGACCTTCATGGTGAACGGGTCCCGGTGCACGCGCGCCTGCGGCTTCTGCATGGTCGACACGCGCCACCCCTTGCCCCTCGACCCTTCGGAGCCCGAACGGGTCGCCGAGGCCGTCGAGCGGATGCGGCTCTCCCATGCGGTGATCACCTGTGTCGCGCGCGACGACCTTTCAGACGGCGGCGCGGGCGCGATCGCCGCCACGGTCGAGGCGATCCGTCGCCGTTGCCCCGCCACGGCGGTCGAGACTCTCATCTCGGACTGCAAGGGGGATCCCGCCTCGCTCCGGCGGGTCTTCGACACGAGGCCCGACGTCTTGAACCACAACGTCGAGACGGTCGCGCGCCTCCAGCGCGCCGTGCGGCCGTCAGCGGGCTACGCCAGGAGCCTGACGGTGCTCGCCCGGGCGGCGGACGCCGGCTTGGTCGTGAAGTCCGGGCTGATGGTGGGGCTCGGCGAGACCGACAAAGAGGTGGTGTCGACCCTCGCCGACATGGTCTCGGTCGGAGTGTCGATCGCGACGATCGGCCAGTACCTCCGACCGAGCGCGCAGCACCTTCCCGTCGCCCGGTGGTGGACGCCGGAGGAGCTGGACGCGCTGCGGGCGGCCGGCATGGCGCTCGGCCTCGCCCACGTCGAGGCCTCCCCTCTCACCCGCTCGAGCTACCACGCCAAGGACGCCGCGGGCGCGGCGGGCGCGGCGGGCGCGGCGTCAGCTTCGTTGGGCGAAGTGCTGCGTCCAGGAGTTCCCGTCCCAGTACCGCAGCGTGTCGGGAGTCCCGCTCGGGTCCGGTAGCCAGCCGGCCGGCGTGCCTGCGGGCGGGGCAGGGACCTGCGCCGAGAGCGGAGTGGGGGCCTGGGGCGCCGCCGTGGCCGTGGTGACGAACTGCTGGGGGGCAGCGGTGCTCCCCTGCAGGGGCGCGTCCGGCATGGTCATCGGGATGGACGTGGGCGCCGAGGCCGGCGGCGCGGAGGCGAACGCCCCGAAGGGGTCCGGCCGGCCGGCCGGTTGCTGCTGGAGGTCTGCGTAGTAGTTCGGCGCGTCGGCCGCAGTCTTCGGCGCGGCAACCTTCTTCTTCCGGCGGTTCAACACGAGGATCGCCACGAGGAGGACGATGATCACCCCCCCGATCACCGCCTCGATGATCACCGTGTTGCGGCTGATCGCCGCAAGGACCGTCGTGTCCATGTCGACCTCCCCTCCCGGCCGAAACGGTACTGCGCCCGCGACCGGGGGGTCAACGAACTGCACGCATCGCCCGCTGCGGCCAACGCCGCGAGGGGGCGGGCGCCTCAGGCGACGAAGTACTTGGCCTTCGGGTGGTGGCAGACGATCGCGTCGGTCGTCTGCTCGGGCACGAGCTGGAATCCGTCGCTCACCGACACCCCGATCCGGTCGGCGGAGAGGAGCTCGACGACCTTCGCGTTGTCCTCGAGTTCGGGGCACGCCGGATAGCCCCAGCTGTAGCGGCCACCCCGGTACTGCTGGCGGAACAGCCCGGTGAGCGACGGGCCGTCCTGGTCCGCGAAGCCCAGCTCCTCGCGGATCCGGCGGTGCCAGTACTCGGCGAGCGCCTCGGTCATCTCGACCCCGAGACCGTGGAGGAACAGGTACTCCTGGTAGTGGTCGCCGGCGAAGAGCCTCGCCGTCTCCTCCGACACCTTCGGCCCCATCGTGACGAGCATGAACGAGGCGAAGTCCTCCTCGTCCGAGGAACGGGGCCGGAAGAAGTCGGCGATGCAGAGCCACGGGGGCTTGGACTGGCGCGGGAAGGTGAACCGCATCCACTCGGCGCTGCGCGACTCGTCTTTGTACACGACGAGGTCGTCACCCTCCGACGACGCCGCGAAGTGGCCGTAGACGACCTGGGGGACGAGCACGTCGGACTGCTTCGCCTTGTCGAGCTGCTGGCGCAGGACCGCCTGGATCCTCGCCTTGAACCCGGCGTCGTCCTCGCCCGCGGCGGGGCGGAACCCCCACTGGTTCCGGAAGAGCGCGGTGAGGTTCAGGTATGCGGCGATCTCGTCGAGGGGGATCCCGCGCGCGATCCGAGTGCCGACGAAGGGCGGACGGAAGAGCTGGTTGTCGGACTCGACCTCCGGCGAGCGCTCCGGCCGGCCGGCGGCGTCCTTCGCGTCGCGGGCCTCGTCAGCCCTCCGGAAGCGCGATGGGACGTTGCGCTCCGAGATCTCGCGCCCGAAGGCCGGGTCCTCCTCGCCGCTGCGGCGCATCTCGCCGAGCCGCTCCATGGTGCGCAGCCCCTCGAAGGCGTCACGGCCGTAGAAGAGGCGCCCTTCGTAGACCTGACGCAGGTCCCGCTCGACGTAGGTGCGGGTGAGCGCGGCGCCCCCGAGGAGCACCGGGAGCTCCGCGAGGCCCCGCCGGTTCAGCTCTTCGAGGTTCTCCCGCATGATCAGCGTGGACTTCACGAGGAGCCCGCTCATGCCGAGCGCGTCTGCGGCGTGCTCCTGGACCGCCGCGGCCATCTCGTTGATGCCGACCTTGATGCCGAGGTTGACGACCTCGTAGCCGTTGTTCGTGAAGATGATGTCGACGAGGTTCTTGCCGATGTCGTGGACGTCGCCCTTCACCGTGGCCAGGACGACCTTCCCCTTGCCCCCCGCGTCGGCTTTCGACATGTGCGGCTCGAGGTACGCGACGGCCGCCTTCATCGTCTCGGCCGACTGCAGCACGAAGGGGAGCTGCATCTCGCCGGAGGCGAAGAGGTCGCCCACCGTCTTCATGCCGGCGAGCAGGTACTCGTTCACGATCTCCAGGGGCTCGTGGTGTGCGAGGGCCTCGTCGAGGTCTGCCTCGAGCCCCTGGCGGCGCCCGTCGACGATCCGCTGCTCGAGCCGCCGCTCGACCGGCCAGTCGGCGTGCGCGTCCTCCGCCGGTCCCGACGCGGAGACCCCCTCGAACTGCGCGAGCAGCTCCTGGAGAGGGTCGTAGCCGTCGCGCCGGCGGTCGTGGACCAGGTCAAGGCACACCTGGCGCACCCGTTCGTCGATCCTCGAGAGCGGCAGGATCTTGGACGCGTGCACGATGGCGGCGTCGAGACCGGCCTCGACGCACTCGTGCAGGAAGACCGAGTTCAGCACCTGCCGCGCGGCCGGGTTCAGCCCGAACGAGACGTTCGACAGGCCGAGCAGCGTGTGGACGCCGGGGAGCTCGGACTTGATCGCCGAGATCGCGCGGATGGTCTCGACGCCGTCGCCGCGGCTCTCCTCCATGCCCGTCGACAGCGGCAGCGCCAGCGGGTCGAAGATCAGGTCCGACGGTTCGAGCCCGTACCGCTCGACCGCGATGTCGTGGATCGCGCGGGCCGCTCGCAGCTTCCATTCGGCGGTGCGGGCCTGGCCCTCCTCGTCGATGCAGGTGCAGACCACCGCCGCCCCGTACTCCCGTGCGAGCCGGAGGAACCGGTCGAGCCTCGTGCCCTCACCGTCGCCCTCTTCGAGGTTGACCGAGTTCAGCACCGGACGGCCGCCCAGCCACTGGAGCGCGGCTTCCACGACCGGCGCCTCGGTCGAGTCGATCATGAGCGGCACGCTCGACTGCGTGGCGAGCCGGCTCGCCACTTCGGTCATGTCCGCGACGCCGTCGGCACCCGTGTAGTCGACGCACACGTCGATGACGTGCGCGCCCTCGGCGATCTGGTCACGCGCCATCGCGACGCAGGTCTCCCAGTCCGCGGAGAGCATTGCCTCCCTGAATCGCTTCGACCCGTTGGCGTTCGTGCGCTCGCCCACGACGAGGAACGACGTCTCCTGGGCGAACGGCACTGCGCTGTAGATCGAGGCCGCCGCCGGCTCGTGGACCGGCTGGCGAGGGGCGGGTGCCACCGCGCGGACTGCCTCGACCACCGCGCGCAGGTGCTCCGGCGTGGTCCCGCAGCAGCCGCCGACCGCTCGCACCCCGTACTCGCGCACGAACCGGTGGAGGTGCTCGGCGAGCTCTGCTGGGGTGAGGTCGTAGTGCATGTGGCCCTCGACGACACTCGGCAGGCCCGCGTTCGGCAGGACCGAGATCGGGACGCGCGCGTGCGCCGAGAGGTAGCGGATGGCCTCGTCCATCTCCGCCGGGCCCGTGGCGCAGTTCAGGCCGACCACGTCGACCTGCATCGCGTCGAGGGTGGTCAGGGCCGCCGCGATCTCCGTCCCCGGCAGCATCCTGCCGGTGAGCTCGATGGTCACCTGCACCTGGAGCGGAACCTGGCGGCCGGCGGCGACCATCGCCCGCCGGGCGCCGTTGATCGCTGCCTTGGCGGAGAGCAGGTCGAAGACGGTCTCGACGATGAGGAGGTCGACGCCCCCCTCGAGAAGACCTGCGGCCTGTGCCTCGTACGCCTCGCGCAGGGCCGGGTACGGGATCTGGCCGAGCGACGGGAACTTCGTCCCGGGGCCCATGCTGCCCGCCACCCAGCGCGGGCTGCCGGGGCTCGCGTACTCGTCGGCGATCCGCCTGGCGATCCGCGCGGCCGTGACGTTGATCTCCCTGACCTGGTTGCCGATGCCGTACTCGTCGAGGACCACGGAGAAGGCGCCGAAGGTGTCGGTCTCGATCACGTCCACCCCGACGTCGAGGAACGACCGGTGCAGCCGCTCGACCGCCTCAGGGAAGTTCAGCACGAGGGCCTCGTTGCACCCCTCGAGCTTCGAGCTGCCGAACTCGTCCGCGCCGAGGTCCTGGAGCTGGAGGTTGGTGCCGGTCGCCCCGTCGAAGATGACGAGCCGCTCGTGGAGGGCGCTCAGATACTCCGACCGCGCGGGGTCGAGCCGGCCGAGGAGGGCGGGAGACATGTCCCCTCAGAGGCTATTCGCTCCTGCCCGCTACCATCCGCCATCGTGCGCATCTACACGCGCAAGGGCGACGACGGGACGACGGGTCTCCTCTTCGGGGGGAGGGTCGGCAAGGCGACCCCGCGCATCGAGGTCAACGGCGCGGTCGACGAGGCGCAGGCGGCGCTCGGCGTGGCGAGGGCGGCGTCGGCACCCGGATCCGAGCTCGACGAGCTCCTGGTCGTGCTCGAGCGGGAGCTGTACGTGCTGATGGCCGAGGTCGCGACGGCCCCGGAGAACCGCGGCAGGCTCGTCCCGGGCGAGACCCTGGTCACCGAGCCGATGGTGCTGCGCCTCGAGGAGTGGATCGACCGGCTGAGCGAGCGCTTCGCGTTGCCCACCGAGTTCGTCGTGCCGGGCGCAAACGCGGCTTCCGCCGCGCTCGACGTCGCCCGCACCGTCGTCCGGCGGGCCGAGCGCGTCCTGGTGTCGGCCGGGACACTGCAGGAGGGGACGGGAGGCTCCGGGCCGGCCGGCGAGCCGTCGCACGCCGGGCCGTACTTGAACCGATTGTCGGACCTCCTCTGGACGATGGCACGCTGGCAGGAGGGGGAGGTCCACCTGGCCGCACGGGAGCGGCCGCGCCGACGTGGCTCGGAGTGAGCCGCCGCACGAAGGAGCTGCGCTGATGCTCGAGGTCGTCTCCGTCGCAACGCTGCCCGCGGACGTGACAGCGGTCGGGGTACCGGTCCTCGCCGGTGCTTCTGGGGAGGGGGAAGCGGCGGGCGCGCCGCTCGAGTGGGTCGCCGGCCTCGAGGGCGTCCCCGGGACGGGCCGGGGTCTGCTGGACGGGCCTCCAGACGAGGCGTGGCTCCGGCGCCAGGGGTTCTCGGCACAAAAGGGCACCGCGCTCGCGCTGCGGACGGCATCGGGGCCGCCATCGGTGGTGCTGCTCGGGCTCGGACCGCGCGCGGATGTCGACCTCGAGCGGTGGCGGCTCGCCGCGGCCGCACTGGTCCGTGCGTCGGGCGAAGGGGGTGGGACCGCAGCGCTCCTCGTCCCCGCCGAACCCCCGGGAGGTGACGCCACGTCGGTCGGAGCCGCGATCGCCGAGGGTGCGACGCTCGCGGGCTACCGCTTCGACGACTACCGGTCCGCCGCGAAGCCCGGCCTCGGCAGGCTCGCCGTCGTCGCCGACGGCGACTGGCACGCAGGAGTCCGCCGCGGCGCCGCCACCGCCGCCGCGGCGGCGTTCGCACGGGACCTCGTCAACACGCCGGCGAGCGATATGACCCCGCGGGAGCTGGCGGAGCGTGCGCGCGCCCGGCTGTCGGGGCTCGAGGGGACGACGGTCGAGGTGTGGGACGAGGACCGCATCGCCCAAGAGCGGCTCGGCGGACTCCTCGCCGTCGCGCGCGGTTCGGGGGAGCCGCCGCGGCTCGTGCGCGCGACCTACACGCCCACCGGCTCGCCCGGGGGCACCCCCCACGTCGTCCTCGTCGGAAAGGGCATCACCTTCGACTCCGGCGGCCTCTCGCTCAAGCCGCCCGAGGGGATGATGACGATGAAGACGGACATGAGCGGCGCCGCCATCGTCCTTTCCGTCGTGTCCGCGTGCGCGGAGCTCGGGATCCGGGTCAAGGTGACGGCCGTCGCGCCGATGACCGAGAACATGCCCGGCGGCCGCGCCCAGAAGCCAGGTGACGTGTTCAGGGCGCGCAACGGCGCGACCGTGGAGGTGCTGAACACCGACGCGGAAGGCCGCCTCGTGCTCGCAGACGGGTTGTCCCTTGCAGCTGAGCTCTCGCCCGACGCCATCATCGACGTGGCGACCCTGACGGGGGCGCAGGTCGTCGCTCTCGGGAAGGGCTACGCGGCCCTTCTGGGCAACGACGACGCGCTCATGGAGTCGCTCCGAGCAGCCGGTGACCGTTCGGGCGAGCGGCTGTGGCCGCTCCCGCTGCCCGACGACTACGGAGAGCACATCGACTCGGAGATCGCCGACATGAAGAACATCGGGAGGGCGAGGGAGGCCGGGACGATCGCCGCGGCGATGCTGCTCGCGCGCTTCGTCGGGGGTTTCCGGTGGGCGCATCTCGACATCGCCGGACCGGCCCGGTCCGAGGAGAGCTCCGGCTACTTCTCCAAGGGTGCCACCGCGTTCGGCGTCCGAGCGCTTCTCGAGTTCCTCGCGCACTACCCCCGGTAGGGGTCCCGGCCGCGTTCTCGCCTCTCGCCGTCGGGGTATATGCAGAAGACCCCCATTTCGAGAGCGACGGTGGAACTATGGCGGGTGACCCCAGGCACTTCTCCCGCGAGCCGCTCGTGCTCACCGCCGACCGGCGGTTCGAGGGCAGCGTGTTCGATCTTGCAGATGCGTGCCGGTTCGCACGGGTGACCGCGCGCTGGTGGGGCGTCGAGCCCGCGCCGGTCGAAGCGCGCGTAGAGAATCTCGCGCGGTTGGCCATCTGCCGCAGCCGGCCGGCTTTCCGGGTCCACTTGTCCCTCGACGGGTCCGATCTTTTGGTGCGCGTCGACGACGCCGTGCCCCGCGCGTCCCGTCACGGCCGGTCGACCTGCCGATCGTCGTGCACATAGCCGGCTGACCTCGCGAGCACCTGGAGCATCACCTCGTCGGCGCCCCCGCCGATGGACAACAGGCGAGAGTCGCGGAAGTAGCGGGAGGTCCAGGTCTCCTCCATGTAACCGGCGCCGCCGTGGAACTGCAGGCACGTGTCGGCGACGGCGCGCGCGAGCCGGCCCGCGGTGAGCTTCCCGATCGTGGCGAAGCGCGTCGCGTCCTCGCCGCGTACCACGGCGTCGGCGGCCGCGTAGTTGTAGTGGCGCAGCAGGTCGAGCTGCGCGTCCAGCTCGGCGAGCTTGTACTGGATGTACTGGTTGGCGATCAGGGGACGGCCGAAGGCGCGGCGCTCCTTCAAGTACGCAGCCGTGCGCTCGAGCGCGAGCGCCATGTGCCCGACGGCGGTGTAGTTGGCGATCAGACGCTCTTGTTGGAACTGCTGCATCTGCTGCTGGAAGCCGCGGCCGATCTCCCCGATCGTGTTCGCGACAGGGACCCGGGCGTCGTCGAAGACCAGCTCGGCGGTGTCCGATGACCGGTTGCCGAGCTTGTCGAGCTTGCGCCCGACGCCGAACCCGGGGGAGTCCGTCGGGAAGAGGATCTGGGACATTCCGTGGTACCCGCCCGCGCGCGACGTGCGGACGAGGAGACAGAGCCAGTCGGCCTGCGTGCCGTTGGTGATGTAGAGCTTCCGGCCGCGTATCACCCACTCGTCGCCGTCGCGCACCGCGGTCGTGGCGATCCCGCTCACGTCGGAGCCGGCGTCGGGCTCGGTGACGGCGATCGAGGCGACCATCTCCCCCCGCAGGGCCGGGAGAAGGTAGCGCCGCTTCAAGTCCTCGCTGCCGAACCGGTGCAGCGACGGGGTGGCCATGTCGGTCTGGACGCTGAGCGCCATGGCGATGCCGCCGGACCGGCAGCGTCCGAGCTCTTCGCCGAGCACCACGGTGAACGAGTGGTCGGCGCCGGCGCCGCCGTACTCGGGGTCGTACTCGAGCCCGAGCAGCCCGGCCGCGGCCGCCTTGGCGAAGAGGCTGTGTGCCGGGAAGGTGCCCGCCCGCTCCCACTCGTCGGCGTACGGGTCGACCTCCCGTTCGACGAAGGCGCGCACGGTCGTCCGGAAGAGCTCGTGCTCATTCGTGAATCGCATCGCGGCCTCCTCGCCGTCACGCTATCTGCGGCTGCGCCGGGCAGCAGGCCGTGGCGGGCGGTCCGGCGGTACGGTTGCCCCGCCGGGCCGACGGCCGGCCCGCAAGAAG
>DAIRCY010000049.1:0-8287 GCA_036796435.1 Acidimicrobiales bacterium | reverse complement strand
GCGGTGGACGCGGTGGACGCGGTGGACGCGGTTGGGCGCAGTTCGATCGGCGAGGTGCTGAGGTCGCAGCTCGACGTCCGCTCGCCCGAGTTCGCCGAGAACGCGGCGCGCATGGGCGCGCTCGTCGACGAGCTCCGCTCCCTCCAGGCCCGCCTGCTCGAGGGTGGGGGCGAGCGCTACGTCGAACGGCATCGCGCCCGGGACAAGCTCATGGTGCGCGAGCGGATCGACGCGCTCGTGGACCCGGGGTCGCCGTTCCTCGAGCTGCAGCCGCTCGGTGGATGGGGGAGCGACGACCCCCTGGGCGGCGGGTTCGTCTACGGCATCGGCGTCGTCGAGGGGGTCGAGTGCATCGTCGCGGCGAACGATCCCACGGTGCGCGGCGGCACGGCGGGGCCGACGACCATCGGCAAGATCCTCAGGTGCAACGAGGTCGCCGCGCGCAACCGGCTCCCACTCGTGAACCTCACGGAGTCCGGCGGAGCGGACCTCCCGCGCCAGGCCGAGATCTTCGTGCCAGGCGGCGCGCAGTTCAAGAACCTGACGCGGCTCGCCGCGGCGGGCATTCCCGTCGTCACCGTCGTGCTCGGGTCATCGACCGCCGGTGGCGCCTACGTGCCGGGAATGAGCGACTACACGGTGTTCGTGAGGGGACGGTCCCGCGTGTTTCTCGGGGGGCCGCCGCTCGTGAAGATGGCGACCGACGAGGAGGCGGACGAAGAGGAGCTCGGCGGCGCCGAGATGCACGCGCGGGTGTCGGGACTCGCCGACTATCTCGCAGAGGACGAGCGCCACGCGCTCGGCATCGCCCGAGGGATCGTGCGCCATCTCGGGTGGCGGAAGCTCGGACCGGGCAGGAGCGAGCCGGACGAGCCGCCCGAACTGGACCCCGAGGAGCTGCTCGGCGTGGTCCCGGCGGACCCCCGCGCGCCGTTCGACTGCCGTGACGTGCTCGCCCGCGTGGTCGACGGCTCGCGCTTCGAGGAGTTCAAGCAGCTCTACGGCACCACGCTCGTCTGCGGGTGGGCTTCGGTGCACGGGTTCAATGTCGGCATCCTCGGGAACAACGGCATCCTCTTCTCCGAAGAGGCGCGCAAGGCGACGCAGTTTATCTCCCTGTGCAACCGCATGGACGTACCGATCCTGTTCCTCCAGAACATCACCGGGTTCATGGTCGGGACCCGCTACGAGCGGGAGGGGATCGTGAAGGACGGCTCCAAGATGATCAATGCCGTGGCGAACTCGACCGTGCCGCACCTCACGCTCATGATCGGCGCCAGTTACGGCGCGGGCAACTACGCGATGTCGGGGCGGGCGTTCGATCCCCGCTTCGTCTTCACCTGGCCCAATCACCGGATCGCGGTGATGGGCGGGCGCCAGCTCTCCGGAGTGCTCTCCATCGTCCGGCGTAGCGCGGCCGAGGCCGCAGGACGGCCGTTCGACGAAGCCAGCGACGCCGAGGCGCGCGAGCTCCTCGAAGCCCAGATCGACGCCGAGTCGACTGCCCTGTACGCGACGGGCCGTCTGTGGGACGACGGAGTGATCGACCCGCGCGACACGAGGACCGTCCTCGGCATCGCCTTGTCGGCCGTCCACAGCGCGCCGGTGAAGGGCACCGCCGAGTTCGCGGCGTTCCGCATGTGATGGCCGCGTTCGTCATCTGATGGCCAGGTTCGGAAAGCTCCTCGTCGCGAACCGGGGCGAGATCGCCCGCCGGATCATCGCGACCGCCCACGACATGGGCATCTCGACGGTCGCAGTCTGCTCGGACGCCGACGCCCACGCCCCGTACGTAGCGGAAGCCGACGAGGTCGTACGGCTCCCCGGCACGAGGGCAGCGGACACGTACCTGGATGTCGACCGGATCGTGGGTGCGGCGCGCACCTCGGGGGCGCACGCGCTCCATCCGGGCTACGGGTTCCTCGCCGAGAGCGCCTCTCTCGCAGAGGCGTGCAGAGAAGCCGGGATCGTCTTCGTGGGCCCCCCACCCGAAGCCATGCGCGCGATGAGCCGCAAAGTCGAGGCCAAGGCCCTCGCCGCCGCGGCGGGATTGCCGGTGCTGCCGACCGTCGTCGTGGGCCCCGACGGGAGCGTCTCTCCGCCTGATGCCGAGGGGCTCCGCTTCCCTGTGCTCGTCAAGGCGTCTGCCGGCGGCGGCGGGACGGGCATCCGGACCGTTGCGCAGCTCGCCGCCCTCGGCGAGGCGATCGGCGCCGCGAGCCGCGACGCCGTGGCGGCATTCGGCGATGGAACTGTCTTCCTCGAGCCGCTCTTGCAACCGGCGCACCACGTCGAAGTGCAGATCCTCTCGGACGGCCGGCAGACGGTGCACCTGTTCGAGCGCGAGTGCTCGGTGCAGCGGCGTCACCAGAAGCTGATCGAAGAGACCCCGTCGCCCGCGGTCGCTGCCGAGCTACGCGAACAGATGACGACTGCCGCGGTCGCCCTCGCAGATGCCGTGGGCTACGAGGGAGCCGGCACGGTCGAGTTCCTCGTCGGCGGCGACGAGTTCTTCTTCCTCGAGATGAACACGCGCCTGCAGGTCGAGCACCGCGTGACCGAGCTCGTCACCGGCATCGACATCGTGCGCGCTCAGCTCGAGATCGCGTCCGGCCGTGCTCTCGCCTTCGACCAGCGCGACATCTCGCTGTGCGGGCACGCAGTCGAGGCCCGGCTGTACGCGGAAGACCCCGCAGACGGTTATGCACCCTCGACGGGAACCGTGCGCCACTACCACCACGAGACCCAGGCCGGCTTGCTGTTCGACGACGCGGTCGCCGGTGGCTCCGAGGTCTCCCCCTACTACGACGGGCTGCTCTCGAAGGTCGTGGCGCGCGGCACCAGTCGCGCCGAGGCGGCGGCGCGCCTCGGGCGGGCGCTCCGGCGGATCGAGCTGGACGGCGTGGTGACGAACCGGCGCCTTCTGGTCGAGATCCTGGCCGACGACGAGTTCCTCGTCGGGGGAGCCGACACCGGCTTCCTCGAGCGGCGGGAGGACCTCGTCCGGCGGGAACCCGACGCGGCGTTGCTTGCGGCCCACGCGATCGCAGCCGCCGCCTCGCGGGCACGCCGGACCCAGGCGCGTTCGCCGCTCGGGTTCGCGCCCACCGGCTGGAGGAACGTCCCTGCGACCTCCGAGGCCGTCGTGCTGCGCGCGGGCCGCCACGACCTCTCGGTCACCGTCGACTGGGCCACCGGGGAGGCCGGTGTGGACGTCGACGGCGTCGCCGGGGTGGTGACGGGCGCCAAGGCGTCCCCGACGGCCACAGGAAAGGTGGTCGACGTCACGACCGGCGGGGTGGTCCATCGCTGTTCGGTCCGCTCCTACGGGGACCGGTGGTCGGTGAACAGCGCCGAGGGGCAGAGCGACTTCGCCCTGCCCGAGCGCACGGCATCGGGCGCCCGGGACGACCTCGACGGCGCGGTCACCGCGCCCGTGCCGGGAACCGTGACGGCCGTCCTGTTCTCCAAGGGAGACGAGGTCCGGGGCGGCGACGTCGTCGTGGTGATCGAAGCGATGAAGATGGAACACCGGGTGGCGGCTCCCTTCGACGGCGTGGTCGAGGTCGCAGCAGCCCCGGGCGAGGTGGTCGAGGCGCATCAGGTCGTCCTCGTCGTCGCCCGGGCTCCCTCGTGAGAGCCTCGTGAGCTCCTCGGGACCGGTGAGGCCCACGATCTTGCGCGTCGCCAACTGCAGCGGCTTCTTCGGCGACCGGCTGAGTGCCGCACGCGAGATGGTCGACGGCGGCCCGATCGACGTCCTCACGGGTGATTGGCTGGCAGAGCTCACGCTGCTCATCCTCGCCAAGCAACGCCGGCGTGATCCTGGACTCGGTTACGCGGCCACGTTCCTCACCCAGATGGAAGACGTCCTCGGCGACTGCGTCGAGCGGGGCATCAAGGTGGTCACCAACGCAGGCGGGCTGAACCCGAGGGCGTGCGCCGCGACTCTCGAGCGGTTCGCCGGGGCCGCCGGCATCCTGCCGAAGATCGCGGTCGTCGAGGGGGACGACCTCCTCCCGACGCTCGACCGTCTGCGCGCCGAAGGGGAACCACTCGCGAACACGGACACCGACGAACCCTTCGACGCGATGCGCGGGGCGCCGGTCGCGGCGAACGCATACCTCGGCCATTGGGGGATCACCGAGGCACTGCGGCGCGGAGCGGACGTCGTGATCTGCGGGCGGGTGACGGATGCCGCGCTCGTCGCAGGGCCAGCGGCGTGGTACTTCGACTGGGCCCCAGAGGACCTCGACCAGATCGCAGGGGCCGTCGTGGCGGGCCACGTTCTCGAGTGCGGATGCCAGGCGACCGGCGGGAACTTCTCGTTCTTCACGGAGGTCCCCGGGATGAGCCGCCTCGGCTTTCCCGTCGCCGAGCTCCGAGCGGACGGCTCGTCGGTGATCACGAAGCACTACGGTACCGGCGGCGCAGTGACCGTCGAGACGGTCACCGCCCAGCTCCTCTACGAGATCGCGTCGCCGCGCTACCTCGGGCCCGACTGCACCGCACGTTTCGACACGGTCTCACTTGCCCAAGAAGGCCCCGACCGGGTCCTCGTCTCCGGGGCGCGGGGCGAGCCGGCGCCCGAGTCGCTACGGGTCGCCGTCACCTATCTCGCCGGCTACCGCAACTCCATCTCGTTCGTGCTCACCGGGTTGGACGCGCCGGAGAAGGCGGTCGTCGCCGAGTCTGCGCTCTGGGAGCTCGTCCCGACAGGGCGCCGCGCGTTCGACGACGTGGCGGTCGACCTCGTCGGCGCGCTCGACAGCGACGGCGCGGCTGCCGGCCTGGTGGAGCTGCGGATCTCGGTGCTCGGATCCGACGAGTCCGTTACCGGGCGCGCCTTCTCGGGGGCTGCCGTCCAGACGGCGCTCGCTTCGTACCCGGGATGTCACCTTGCTTCTCCGCCCGCAGGAGCGACCGAGGTCGGCGTGCTGTGGCCGACGTCGGTGGCGCGCGGGCGGGTCCGCCAGAAGGTGCTCATCGACGGGGAGGCGGTGGACATCGACGACCGCTCGGACCCCCGCGCGCTCGCCGGCCGGCTTTCGGGATCGGGCAACGGGGCGACCCGTTCAGTGGCGGGAGCACCGGCCGCCCGCAGTGCGCCCGCCGGCGGCCTGCGGAGAGTCGAAGGAGAGCCGACCGGCCCGTTGCCGATCGGCCGAGTCGTCGGCGCGCGGTCGGGGGACAAGGGGGGAAACGCGAACCTCGGAGTATGGGCGAGGACCGACGACGCCTTCGCCTGGGTCCGTGGCTACCTCACCGTCGACGAGCTGGTCCGCCTGCTTCCCGACATCGCAGGCTTCCGCGTGGAGCGCTACGAGCTTCCGAAACTGCGCGCGTGCAACTTCTTCGTGCACGGATACCTAGGCCGCGGGGTTGCCGCGTCGCTCGGACGCGATCCGCAGGCAAAGAACCTCGGCGAGCGGCTTCGGGCGCAACTCGTGCCCGTGCCGCTGCGTCTGTTGGAGGGGAGCTCGACGTAGACGGGATCCCGGGAGACATTGGGGGCCATGCCGCGCGGCCACCGTTGCCCTCCTCGGTCTCCGGTGACCGGGCTAGTGTGGGCGGCTGCCGTCAACCGCTCCGGCGGCAACGCACCATGCGCCCGTAGCTCAGAACGGATAGAGCACCGGACTTGTAATCCGGAGGTCGCCGGTTCAAGTCCGGCCGGGCGTTCCAGTTTCCCCAGGTGAGAGCACCTCCCTTTCTTGAGTGCGGGCGTGTTGCGCCTGTGGGCTGCCACGGCTTGTCCCGCCTGCGTCAGTGGTTCAATCGTCGAGCGGGCAGCGGGCCAGGTGCGTGGACAGATGCGGCGGCGCGGAGACTCGTGGGAGCTCGGGCGTACGCGGGCCCAGACCCCGTCTCGGGACGCCAGAAGTACGTGACTCGCACGTTCCGAGGGGACCACGCGCGACGCAGGGAGAACGCGTACGTCGAACGAAACCCGCAGAAGGGAGGAAGGGATTATCGTTTGGATTGGGGCAGGCCCATGCGAGGTGGTGAAGATGGCCAGGCGAGCACTTGCCACGATGGTCGTGCTGGGTGGGGCAGTGGCGATCGCTGCCGCTCTGGCGATCGCCTTCGTACCCGGCCGGCCGGCAGACACCGCTGCGGCGCACGCGATGCTTCTTCCGGTCATGAAGGACAAGGGCGCCGCCGTACGCATCACCGCATGCCCCGACCCCAAGGCACCGGCCCAACCGACAAGTCAGGACAAGACTCCCTGTCCTCACTCGATGAAGGGATCGTCGGCAGACGCAGATCCGCGAATGGCGATCACCTCTGCTGCGCAGGCAGTCACACTGGTTTCGCACGGCGCTCAGATACTGTCTGCGGTTGGCCGGACGGGAGCTGCCGAGACGACGTGGGGCGAGTACCAGACAGTGAGTAGCACAGGCCGCACACAGGTCTCGCCCACAGTGGATCCGCTCGGCACGCCAGTGTGGGTCGCGTGCGCGAGTGCGACGGTCCGCCCCGAGCTCGCTGCCCCCGGCACAACGTCGACGTACTCGTGGGTGTGTGCCGCGTACGAAGCCTCGACGGGAACCGACCTGAGCGAGACGATGGGCCCGACAGCGTGGCCCGCCTGGTTCACAAGGCTGGTCGCGGAGACGTCGGGCTCCTAGACAGCTGCTCTGATAGGCGAGCTGGAAGCGCCACGACCGCGCAGCGGCCGTGGCCACCATCCCGCTACGAGCGGCACGCGTATGTGGCGGTCAGGGTGTCCCGAAAGTGAGGGGATAGCCCTGGGTCACCGTGATGTTGCCCGCTCCGAACATTGTGTCGAGGATCGCCACGCTCCTCGGCGTGGGGTTCTCGACCCGAAGTGTGACGGTGCCGGTCTGGACACTCGGGCCGAAGCCGACGAGCTTCACGCCCTGGGCGGTGACCGCGTTCCAGTAGCGCTGGACGACATCTCGCAGGGCGTTGACGAACGACCACGTGTGGGGCGTCGAGACGAAGTGCAGCGCGCCTGCCGGTGTGACCGAGCGGAAGGACGCCTCGGTTGTGGCATTGAGTATGGTCAAGTGGACCGTGATGTCGTCACCGCTCGCTGTGAGGCCTCCATAGGTGCTCGGGAACTTCGCGAGGCCGTAGTCGTTGAGGTAGCCCGCGAGTGTCAGGGTCAAGCCACTCGAAGTCATCCATATGCCGGGGCGTGGATGGGTGAAGGTTGCGATCTGCGCTGTTGTTGTCGACCCGAGCACGGGAATCGAACCGACCGGTGTCGTGGGCAGCACCGGGTGGGAGTTCGACGGCGTCGTCGGCTGTGGCGGATCCGTCGACGGCGGGGGGGCTGGTGCGCTCCCGGCCGTCGCGGAACCCGGCTCGCTTGCGCGCGAGGAGGGTGCGGTGGCGACGAAGAGTGCTGCCACGACCAGGATCCCGAGTACCCCGAGAACGGCGATGGCGGGTGGCCGGCGCTCCACCTCGTCAATCATACGCTCGCACTTGTAGAGCATGAGAGCCACCTGCGACTGTGCCCTACCGCGCGGGAACGGTGTTCAGACCAAACGCAATGGATGAACCCGGCTCGACTTGTAATCCGGAGGTCGCCGGTTCAAGTCCGGCGGGGCGTTCCAGTGTCCCCCGCTTGACCCGTCTGCGTCAGCGGTTCAATCGTCGAGCGGGCAGCCGGCCATATGCGTGGACAGATGCGGGTGACGCGAGTTCGAGGTTCAACCGATTGGTACGTTTCTGCTCCTCATAGTTGTACACTGGAGGGATGGACGTGGCTGTCAGCGACCTCAGAGCGCACTTGAGCGAGTGGTTGGAGCGAGCCAGAGAAGGCGAGGAAGTCGTCATCACTGAGCGTGGAGTTCCCGTGGCTCGCCTCCTCGGCGTCACTACGACCGCCACCCTCGAGCGCTTGGCCGCTGAGGGTGTGATCGGACGTCCGGGGCGTGCTCAGAGAACGCCCGCAACCGGTCGACGACGGCCACGTCCTCGCCACTCGGTCTCAGCCCTGGTCAGCCAACAGCGGCGCTAGGTCCGTGGCCCTCGTCTACTTCGACTCAAGCGCATTGGTGAAGCTGGTCGTCGAAGAGAACGGCAGCGATCTGGCGGCGGCGATGTGGGACGGCTGTGACGCCGCCCTCTCGAGCCGCCTCGCGTATCCCGAAGTGTGCGCGGCGCTTGCAGCGGCCGGGCGCAACCACGATCTCGGCAAGACCGGCCTGGTCTCGGCAGAACGGGCGTGGGACGACCACTGGGACGAGATTCGACCTGTCGAGTTGACCGCACCAGTCGAGCGTCATGCAGGCCAGCTTGCCCGCATCCA
>DAIRCY010000048.1:14986-17616 GCA_036796435.1 Acidimicrobiales bacterium | reverse complement strand
TCGAAGTGCTTCTCGACCGACTGGCGGCTCAGGCGCTCGACGTGGGCGCGGAAGGCCCGGGCGGCTCGGTCAGCTTCGGGAGCGCGGGTGAGCGTCATCAGCGGCGCCTCCTGAGAGGGGTCTGTTCTCCTGAACTCGCGGCCCTCCGTTCCCATCGCTCACTGTACCAGTATCTGATGGTAAAGTAAACGGGCCGGAGGTGTCGATGACGTGGAGGGTGCCGATGACGTCCGCAGGGCCGCCCCACGTGACGCGGGAGTTCCGGGTCGACGAGCTCGCCAGAGCGGCGGGCACCACCGTGCGCAACGTGCGCGCCTACCAGGACCGGGGGCTCCTCCCGCCGCCGCGCCGGAAGGGGAGGGTCGGGCTGTACTCGGATGCGCACCTCGCTCGCCTCCGGCTCGTGGGGACGCTCCTCGAGCGGGGCTACACGCTCGCCAGCATCGGGGAGCTGCTCAGGGCGTGGGAACGGGGCCAGGACGTGGCCACGGTCCTCGGGCTCGAGACCACCCTCGGTGCGCCTTGGACGGATCGGGCCGAAGAAATCGTGCGCGCCGAAGAGCTCGCCGGCATGTTCGGAGAGGGGTCGGAGCCCTTCGTGAAGCAGGCCGAGCAGATCGGGCTCCTCGTCGCCGAGCCCGGCGGCTACCGGGCGACGAACCCCGCTGCCCTCGAAGTGGGTCGCCTCCTCGTCGAGGCTGGCGTCCCGCTCGAAGACGTCATGGCCGCAGCCCGTGGACTGCGGGGGGACGTGGAGGGCATCGCGCGCCGGTTCGTCGAGCTCGTCGAAGCGCACGTGGTCGAGCCCCTGGGCGCGCTCCCGGCCGCTGACGATCTGCGCCGGCTGGGCGAGCTCGTCACCTCGATCCGACCGCTCGTGAACCGCCTCGTCGAGGCCGAGCTCGGCAGAGCGATGGAAGAAGAGATCCGTCACCGCCTCGGCGAACATCTCGAGCGCGCCGCCCGCCAGGCCCGCGAGGCGGCGGAGGGCGGAAGCTCGAACTGAACGCCGTTCGGCTGGTCCCGGCGCTCAGCTCGCCGCGACCGAGGAGCCCGACGCGGACCCCGAACCCGAGGATCCCGATCCGGACCCCGAGCCCGAGCCCGAGGAGCTCGGGCCATTCGAGGCCGACCGCGAGGTCGAAGAGGCCGAGGTGGTGTCCGAGGTCGAGGTGCTGGACCCGGACGCGGCGGCATCGCCGCCCGCGCCCGACGAGGTGTCCTTCTTCTCCCGGTCACGTTCCTTGGGCGCACTCTTGCCGTTCGGCGACTTCCGGCTGTCGGTGCGGTAGAAGCCGCTCCCCTTGAGGACGATGCCGATCGACCCGAAGACCTTGCGGAGATCCCCGCCGCACTGAGGGCAGCTCTTCAGGGGCTCGTCGGAGAACGACTGGAAGATCTCGAGGTGGTGCCCGCACTTGGTGCACGCGTACTCGTAGGTTGGCATCCGCCTTCTCCTCGACGTCCGTTCCCGCGGCTCCCAGCCCGGTCGACATGTTGGCACTCTCAGTGCCTGAGTGCCAATGCTAGCGGGCGCGCAGGCTCGATCGGCCGCACGCTGGCGATTGACGACCACCGCTCCTCCCGAGACCGGGCACGTCTTCGGCGGCGGGCGACGCCCACAAAACGCCGCCCGTCCGGGTGGTCCTAAACTTTGCCCGTGGCCGAACGCAGCCTGACTCATCTGGATCCCCTTGGCAGTGCCCGAATGGTCGACGTCAGTCCGCGCGAACCGACCCATCGGCGTGCGCTCGCCCGCTGCCGGGTGTGGATGCTGCCGGAGACCACGACCAAGGTGGCCAACAACGCCATCACGAAGGGCGACGTGCTTGCAGCCGCGCGTATCGCGGGCATCCAGGCCGCGAAGCGGACGGCGGACATGATCCCCATGTGCCACCCCGTGCTCGTGGGGTCGGTCTCCATCAACTTCTCGATCGGCGACGACTACGTCGAAGTCGAGGCACAGGTCGAGACGGTGGACCGGACGGGCGTCGAGATGGAGGCGCTCACGGCGTGCACGGTGGCCGCACTCACCGTCTACGACATGTGCAAGTCGGCAGACCGCTCGATGACGATCGCGGACGTGGCGCTCTGGGAGAAGTCAGGAGGCCGGTCCGGCCCCTGGCGCCGCACCGCGGTCGCCGAGGACTCGCACGGCCTGTGAAAGACGGGGCGCCCGGCGCCCTCCACGTCAGGCCCGGCGCCGGCCGGCCCGTGCGAAGAAGTCCGGAGTGATGGGCGGCGGGCTCGGCTCCGGTTCCTGGAGCGCGCGGGCCGGTTCAGCCGTCGGCTGATCCCCGGCCGCCGGCACCGCGGTGTTCTCGGTCACCCCGGCCGGGCTTGGCACGTCGGCCAGCCCGTACACGCCCGTCGCCCCGGGAGGAACCGACCCGGCAAGGGTGTAACCGAACGGTGGCGGCGGCGGCGGGAACTGCGCGAGCTCCACGGGCGGCGCCTCCGACGGCGCAGCGTGCAATCCGTTCGACGGCGGCGGCGCGGGAGCGAACCCGAATGGTGGCGGCGGCGGCGGTGCTGGCGCTGGCGCTGGCGCTGGCGCGAACCCTTCGGGCGCTGGCGGCGGAGATGGTGGCGCGGTGGGCGCGAAGCCGGCGGGGGCCGGTGGCGGTGGC
>DAIRCY010000048.1:0-14976 GCA_036796435.1 Acidimicrobiales bacterium | reverse complement strand
GGCAGATCGGCTCGGGCTGGAACAACTACGCCAAGCTGATCCCGGCCGACGTGACCGGTGACGGCTACACCGACCTGGTGGGCGTGAAGCCGGACGGCGGACCCGCGGGGGAACCGGTCTCGAACGGCGGCGCCAGGGGGGCGAAGCCATTGGGAGCGGGTGTGGAGAAACCGAACTCAGCGGTCGAGACCGGGGCTTCGAAGGTGACGGTCGACACCGGGTCCTCGAACGTGACGGTCGGCGGCGGCGGCGGCGGGGCAACCTCGCCGAGTGCGAAGTCGACTTGGTCCGCGCTCCAGATCGGCGGGGGGGCGGTCCAGTCGGCGTCGCCCGACGGTGCGTCCCACGAGAAACCCTGTGAGCCATCGTCGGCGTCGGGTGCGCCGAACGTGCTGCTCCTGCCGAAGACGGCGTCTTCGAAGCTCGGCGCCTCGCCAGCCGCGGGGAGCGCGTCGGCCGCGGCGTTCCCACGCTCGAGCGCGGGGTTCAGCGACGACCCCGGCAGCGCGACTTCCATCTTCCCCACCAGCTCGCGAAGCTCCGTCTGCGCGAGCTCGATGCGCCTGAGGCGATCGAAGAGCTCCTCCCAGAGCTTCGCCGAAGACAGCGCGAGCGATCGAACGAGATCCGCAGTGTCGCCCTGTCCTTCGTGGTACGGGTCGTGCATCGTCATTGCCATCCCCCTGGCTCGGTGGCCGTCCCCAGAACGGCACCGGGACCGAGTCGACGAACCGACCCGCCACGTTGCCGCTATCCCGACCCGAGTGTACCGCCATAACTCGGTCCGAATCGACCCTCTTCTTTCGAAGGATGGGTCTCTCCACTCCCCGTCGGCGAACCCGGCAAGAGCCGTTTGCGCCCGCGTCGATTTGAAGTATGATTTCCGCACGGGTCGATGGGGACTCGTGAGCGACACGTCTTGGGGGACGTGCGTAACGAGAAGGGGAAACCACATGGGTAATTCGTGGGGCGACGCGCTCCGTCGCGTCGCCACAGCCCTCGGTCGCCGGCGCCGTATGGCCGACGGCGAGGAATCGGAGCTGACCGACGAGTCCGGCTTCACGCTCATCGAGCTCATGGTCGTGCTGTTGATCATGGGCATCTTGATGGCGATCGCCATCCCGACCTTCCTCGGGGTGACGTCCACGGCCAACGACACGTCGACGCAGTCCAACCTGACGAACGTCGTCACGGCCGCGAAGGCCATCTACGCAAAGGGCGACACGTACCCGGCGACGACATCAATGGCGAAGCAGCTTCAGGCCGACGAACCGGAGTTCAAGTACGGCACGACAACGGCAGGGACGTTCACTGCCGCGGCGTCGAGCGCGAAGCAGGACACAATCGCGATCAAGACCGGGGCCTCCACAGGGACAACGTTCGTCGCGGTTGCCTACATGACAAAGACCCACGAGTGCTGGGCCGTCAAGGACGTCGCCAATGGCGCAACAGCCGGAGTGAAGTACGGCTATGTCACGCCGCCGGCGACAAAGTCATTGCCAGCTGCGACATGCACGCCGACAAAGCCGGTCGTGTGGACAACCAAGTGGCCGCCGGGTCCGACAGGGCACTGATCCGAGACTGACGACGACATCACCGCCCGCGCAATCGGACGGGACCGCTAACGCGCAGCGGGGCCCCCTCGGGGCCCCGCTGCTGCGTTCATGGGGAGCCCTCGCTTCCAGAGGGTGGCGATGGAACGCCAAACTATGGTCTCGCAGATGACTCGTTTCGCACTCGACCCTCTCGCCCTCGTAGGCATTGCAGGAAGCGGCCGCAGCGTCCTTCCCTCCCATCAGCTTGTCGCACCCAACTCCATCCGTACCGACGCGATGGATCTGTTGCTCCTGCGCGTGCGAAGCGGGGACCTCCAAGAGCGTGCAGCTCTCGAGCTCCACGAGCGCATGACGGAGCTGAAAGTGCGTGTGCTCGGTGACCGGGTCTCACGCCGTACGGCATGGCGATTCGCCGCTGACGGCATCACGCAGACGATGCACGAAGCCGAGTACCTTGCCGTGGCGAAGCTGCAGGCTGACGCGTTGATTGCGCTCGACCCGAGGCTCGCTGCGGTCGCTTCCGGCGTCGTGCCGCTCGCCGCACTGACAGACGTGCTCTCGGACGAAGCGGCAACCTGAACCTTCGCGCCTCCGACTTCTGGCCTTCAGCTCCGCTTGGTGAGGCGACGTGCCAGGTCAGCAGCGCGCGGGAGATCCCGCAGGCGGAGGGGTGCCACCCGGGTCGAACGGGTCACGCGGGGCGCCGCACGCCGGAAGTGTGATGGCCTTCTTCGCGTCGCTGCGTGATGACGTGGCCGCTGGCGCCGGCGTGGACTGGGTCACTGTCGCTGCGGTGCGCGTCCCGCCTGCTGTCGCAGGGGGGGCGGCCGAGCCTTGGCAGCCCGCGAGAAGGCCACCGGTTGCGAGGAGCGCGGCGGCAGAGACGAGCCGGCGGAGCCCGTGCGCCTTCACGATCCGGAACCCCCGGGGTTCTCGGAAGTGAAGATCGCGAGCTGCAAACCCACGGTGAGCACGGTTGCGCGGTTGGTACCTGGCCCCCCTCCGGATACGTCCAGGCTGTTGACGTCCGTCAGACGTGGAAGCGTGTAGATCCCCTTCACGAATGCGAGGACGTGGTCGTACGTTCCCTTGATGGAGGCGGTGATCGGTACGGCGAAGTAAGTGGTGCCGGTCACTGCCACCGCGCCGCTCGCGGAGAGCGATGTGATCGTCACCCCGGCGGCCCTCGCAGCCGAGGAGATCGTGTGGATGTATGTGTAGAGGCCTTCGGCGGAGGGCGCGTACCCGACGAGGCGGTTGTCCATCGCCCGGATCTGCGTCACGTGCGCCGCCTCGCTCTGGACCCGCCTGAGGCGTGCCTGGTCGGCGGCCTGCAGGCTGCTGCGCTCGGCACCAAGGGTCTGCAGCTTGTGTGACTCCGGCCGGAAGAACGCAAGGAACCAAGCGGCCAATATCGCGGCAATGACCACCAGTGCGAGCGCGCTCTTGCGACTGAACCTGACATTGAGCTTCGAAGCGGTCACGGGAGCTTCCCCTCGAAGAGTGCCAGCCGTTGGCCGTGGGCCGCCGCCGTGATGTCGAAGCTGACCGGGAAGGTCGCATCCCCTGTCGATGACACGGAGACCGACCCGCTCAGATCGACGGCGGAGAGGCCCGGCGAACGGGCCATCGCAAGGCCGAACTGGGTCACCTCTGTGAGCGAGTGGGTCGACACGGTGGTCGAACCGACGCCGATCACGATGGTTGTCGTCCGCGAGGTCGGCGCGGGGCCGCCGGTTGGCTCTGCAGCAGAGAGGGTGACACCGTTCATCACCGCGCTCGGCGGGATGTACTGACCGAGCTGGTTCAGCACGACGAGCCAGTCGACCTCGTGGGCCACGAGCGGCCTGAGCTGGTGCTGGAGGGCGGTGACCTGGTTACCGACCCGGACCGCTTTGTCGTATCGGGGCATCTCGACCGTGTTGATCGTGTGGATCGTGGATTGGAGCGTTGCCACCTGGCGCTCGGTCGAGCGCACCGCCAGCACGCGCCACGCGGACGCTCCTCCGAGGGCCGCGAGCAGCGCGGCGCCCACGAGGACGAAGAGACGCCGCCGACGACGCATGGCCGGCTTGGCGGCAACCTCTGGCGGAATGAGCTCGAAGCGGGTGCGGGCGGGACCGTTGAGCGCGAGGCCGAGCGGGACCGCGAGCGTCTGGTTGATGGACTCCGCCTCGCCCGGCGTGAACCGGAGTCTGCTCACGTCCACGAACGAGAGAGGCGACGCCTCGAGGACCGGCACCTCCATGATCCTGCGGAGCTGATCGAGGAGGCCGGCCGTCCTCGCTCCTCCGCCGGTGAGGAGGACGCGCACCGGCTGTGTCCGGCCCGGCATCGCCGCGAAGAAGCGCAGCGAGCTGTGAACCTCGTCGGCCAATTGCTTGACGACGCCCGTCACGGCCCTCACGGCTGCCGGATCGTGCGGGCCGCCCGTAGAGAGGCCGCGTTTGAGGCCCTCTGCGTCGGCCATCGGGATGTCCAGGGCGGAGGCCAAGGCCCTCGTGACCGTGTCCCCGCCCATGTCGACGGTCCGGACGAACTGAAGGGTGCCGCCGTGGTGGACGACGACCATGGTCAACCCGGCTCCGACGGAGACGACGGCCTCGGGTTCCGCGGGGCTCCCCGGCAACGTGAAGGCCCGGGAGAGGGCGGCCGTGTCCAGGTCGATCCCCTCGGGCTCGAGGCCCGCTTCTTCGACCGCTGCGACGACGGCGTCGATGAGGTCCCGGTGTGCGGCAGCGACGAGCACGCGTATGAGAGGGAGCCCCTCGGCGTCCTCGGTGCGCGAGACGACCGCGGACGCGAGGGAGGTCCGTTCGACCGGGAACGGCACGATGTCCTCGGCCTGCAGGGTCACAGCCGCCGTCACCTCTTCAGGCGGCACGGGGGGCAGCTCGATCTCTCGCGTGATCGCCCGGAGCCCGGCGACGCCGAGCCGCACCCGGTTCGACTTGAACCCGCCCTTGCGCCAGAGGCGACGGATGGCCGACGCCACCTGCGCCCGGTCACGGATCTCCCCGTCCGCGATCACGCCCGGGGGGAGACCAACCTGGCCGAAGGCTTCGAGAACGGGCGGGCGGCCGTCCTCGACGACCAGCTCGACCGCGCGGAGCGCGCTCGTGCCGATGTCAAGCCCGACGATGCGGTCGCCCATCCCCGTCACTCCCCTTGTTCCAACCCGGTGCGCTGCAGCGCAACGCCCGGGCGGTCCGCCGGTCCCCACCAGCGGATGCTCACTTGCACGCCGCCCGTGCGGGCATGACGTACCCCACCAGTGTACCCCCACCCGGCCGGACTGCCAGCCGGGATGCAACCGAAGCCGAAGGCGGGCGACGCCTAGGATCCGCGACGGTGCGGGCCGCGGTCACGACAAGCTCCGAGGTGGCCGTGCGCGGCGGGATCGACGGCACCGTCGCGGTCGGCATCGGGGAGGTCGACGGCCGCCGCGTCGTCCACGCGCGGACTGCGTCGGATCGCCGGCGCGGCGCGCTCGCACGCGAGGACGGTGAGTCGCTCGCACGCGCCGCGACGCTCGCCCGGGAGTCCCGCGTCCCGCTCCTCATCGAGCTCGCGTCGAGTGGGGCGGACGTGTCGGTGGGGCTGGACGCGCTCCATGGCTGGGGGACGGCTGCCGCCGCCATCGCCGCGTGCTCGGGCGTCGTGCCGGTCCTCTCTGGCGCAGTCGGGCCTGTCGTCTCGGGGCCAGCGCTCCTCCTCGGACTGAGCGACCTCGTCGTGATGAGCCCTTCTGCGGTGGCGTTCGTCTCCGGCCCGTCGATGGTCACTGCGTTCACCGGCGTGCGGCTGAGCCCCCAGGCGCTCGGCGGTCCCGGAGTGCATGCGACGACGAGCGGCGTGTGCGCGCTGGAGGCTGACGATGCCATGGAGGGGATGGCTGAGCTCCTCGCTTTCCTTCCGGAGCACGCCGACGGGGTGACGCCGGCGTTGCCGACCGACGACCCGGTGGACCGGTTCGTGCCGGAGCTTCGCCACGTGGTGCCGGACCACGAGCGCGCGTCGTACGACGTGCGTGACGTCGTGAACCTCGTCGTCGACGACGGCATCGTGTGCGAAGTGTGGCGGCGTTGGTCGCCGCAGCTCGTGACCGCATTCGCGCGGCTCGGCGGGCGCGCGGTGGGCATCGTGGCGAATCAGCCGCGCGCCCTCGCCGGCACCCTCGACATCTCGGCCTCGCAGAAGGGAGCCCGCTTCGTCCGGCTCTGCGACGCGTTCAACCTGCCGCTCCTCACGTTCGTCGACACGCCCGGGTTCCTGCCGGGAAAGGACCTCGAGTGGCGGGGGGTGATCCGGCATGGCGCGGAGCTCGCGTTCGCCTACGCAGAAGCGACGGTGCCGCGACTCTGCGTCATCCTGCGCAAGGCGTTCGGCGGTGCGTACATCGTGATGGACTCAAAGGGTCTCGGGAACGACCTTTGCCTCGCCTGGCCCCAAGCGGAGATCGCCGTCATGGGCGCGCCGGGGGCGGTGCAGATCCTCCACCGCCGGACATCGGGCGAAGAGCGGCGCGTGAAAGAAGAGGAGTACCGGGAGCGCTATCTGACGCCGTGGCCTGCTGCGGAGCGCGGCTTCGTCGACGAGGTGATCGACCCCGCCGAGACGCGTCGTGTGCTGGCTGCCGGGCTGCGTGCGCTGGCGACGAAGCGCGAGCTGCTCCGTGGGCGTAAGCACGACGCAGGGCCGCTCTGACGGTGGTCGGCACCCTGGTCGGATGTCCGATGCAATCGGGGTGGAGCTGGCCGAAGGGTTCTTTGCAGCGGTGCCGCTCCTATATCGTCACCCAACTGCAATCCTCGTCATAGCTAATCCTCAACGGCTGTGGGCAAGATTGAGCCGTGATCCAACCCACGACTGACGCGCCGCTTGTGCTCGAGTCGTGCCACAGCACGTGGCTCTTCGACACCGACCGCATGCGGTTCCGTCGCATTTTGAAGGGTCTCGACCTGGACGCTCGCCAGGCATCGACCGCCTGGCGGCCGTACTACGGCCTCGAACTGGACTCGCTGTCTGAGTCCTTCGTCGTACTGCTGAACCCGGAGGGCACGCGACTGCTGCGCTCCTGGCGGCACGTCGACCGTTGCCCCCAGTGCGGCGGGGAAGCCACCGCCGAGCTTTCGTTGGCCGAACTGCGCACCGCGGCGCTCAGCTGAACGTCTGACGCGGACGGGCGCGGTTGCCCGCCCGTGCTCAACGCCGCCACGCCAGCTGCTGAGTAGGCTCGCGGGGGTGGATCAGAGCGACCTCGATCGCCTTCTCGGGCTGCTCGGGCAGTGGGAGGGTTCTGATCTCCACCTGAAGGCCGGGGTCCCGCCGCGTGTCCGCATCGACGGCGAGCTGCGCAAGGTGACACACGAGCCGAAGTCGACCCACGCCGAGACCCAGTCTTTGGCGCGGGCGATCATGCCGCCCGAGGTGGCCTCGCAGTTCGACCGTCATCGCGAGGCGGACTTCGCCTACTCGGTTCCTGGCGTCGGGCGTTTCCGGGTGAACGCCTACTACCAGCGCAGCTCGGTGGCGCTCGCGTTCCGCCGGGTGCGGGCCAATCCAGGCTCCCTCGAAGAGCTCGGGCTGCCGCCCTCGGTGGCGAAGCTCGCCGAGGAGCGCCGCGGCCTCGTGCTCGTCACGGGTCCGACGGGGTCGGGCAAGACCACCACGTTGGCCGCCATGATCGACCGGATCAACCGAGTCCGCTCCTGCCACATCATCACCATCGAAGACCCCATCGAGTATCTCCACTCCGACGTGCTGGCATCGATCAGCCAGCGCGAGGTCGGCTTCGACACGGACTCGTTTCCCTCCGCAATGCGAGTCGTGCTTCGCCAGGACCCCGACGTGATCCTCGTTGGCGAGATGCGCGACGTGGAGACGGCCTCCGCGGCGCTCACCGCTGCCGAGACCGGGCACCTCGTCCTGTCGACGCTGCACACCGTCGACGCGACCGAGACGATCACCAGGATCGTCGACTTCTTCCCGCCGCACCAGCAGCAACAGGTCCGGACCTCGCTTGCGGGAGCGCTCCGCGGCACCGTCGCACAGCGCCTCGTGCGCCGCGCCGACGGCAACGGGCGCGTGCCGGCAGTCGAGGTGATGGTGGTCAACGGCCGGATCCGTCAGTGCATCGAGGATCTGCAGCACACGAGCGACATCGCCGACATCGTCGCCGACGGCTCGTACTACGGCATGCAGACGTTCGACCAGAGCCTGGCCTCCCTTCTCGAAGGCGGGCTCATCACCTTGGCGGAGGCGCTCGAGATGGCCACGAACCCGCACGACCTTCGCGTCACGCTCGAGCGCAAGGGTCTCGTGAAGACGGGGAGCGGGTAGCCCGCCCCGTTCACGGACGGCTGATGAGCGCCGACGCGAAGACAGCGGTCACCGACCCGGCGGCGAGCATCGCGAACGGCGCCCGGCGACCGGCGCCAAGCCCGGCGGCCGCGCTCGCTACGACAACCCACCCCGCGACGAACGCCCCGCCCCCGGGCCATAGCCAGCCGGCGTTCCACGCCAGACACGTGAGCAGCGCGACGCGGACCCACCGCTGCCGATCTGTGACGCGGTCCCCGGCTATCGCCGCAAGAAAGCCGAGCGCAGCACCGAGCGCCCCCCACAAGATGCGGTCGGCGTGACCGAGGACGACCGCGATCGGGACGAGTGACAAAGCTGCGAGCGAAGCGGCGACAGCGAGCTCGGTGGGGACCGGTCCGCCGTCTACGTCGGCGACGGCCGCACCCAGGATGCAGACGAACAGCACGGCGACCGAGGCAAGCGGCCAGATCGACCCGAGCGCAGCTGCCGCGCCCGCTGACAGCAGTCCGGTGCCGAGCTCGACGAGCGGGTACCGCCACGAGATGCGGACGTCGCAGTGGCGGCACCGGCCGCGCAGCCAGATCCAGGACATGACCGGTACGAGGTCGACGAGCGTGAGCTGCGCATCGCACGACGGGCAGTGCGAAGGCGGTCGGACCACCGACATCCGCCTCGGGAGCCGGTACACGACGACGTTCAAGAACGACCCCACCACGAGGCCGGCCAGTCCGCTCACCACGACGGTGAGGAGCTGCGCCGCCTCGCCGGAGCTCACCGTTGCGGGACTGTAGTTCGACCCGAGGAGAGGGGTCCGGGACCGGCCCGACGAGCCAGCCTTTGCCTTTCGCCACCGAGCGCGGACCCGGAAAGAACCCGGGTTCCAATCGTGCGGAAACAGCGATAGGCTGTGAGCGGCACTTCGTTCGCGGAGCAGCCGTGGGGATGGGAAAAGCAGGGGAGCGGCGCGCGGCGCGTGCATTCACGCGTTCTCGGTGCTTCGCCCTCTTCTGGCTTCGCGCCCGTGCTCGCGGCTGTCCCGTTCCAGTTGAGCCAGGGGACAGGGGATGGCTGAAGACGCCGGGGAATCGGCACGGGAGATCGCGGAGCAGCTCGGGTTCTGCTACGTCGACTTGTCGCGCACGGGTTTCGCACTCGGCGCCGCCTCCCTGCTTCCCGAAGAAGTCGCACGGCGCGAGCGTGCGGTCCCCATCGAACGTAGGGGCAACGTCACGGTCGTCGCCGTGTCGAATCCCGCGAGCCAGCTCACGATCGACGCGCTGCGGGCCGCGACCCGCGGCGAAGTCGTCGCGGTCGTGGCGCCCGCGGCGCAGGTCGCCGCCGCGCTCGTGCAGCTCTACGGCGAATCCGCCTTACGGCATGGCAGGCGGCGCGTGCAGCACGGCGGACATTACGAGCGACCGGCCCGCCAGAAGGGGGACAGCCCAGAGGCTGAAGCCGGGGCGAACCTGCCGGAGGTCGCGCCACCACCCCCGTGGACCTCCATGATCGCCGGGACGACGGCGGCGCCCGTGCCACAGCCGCCCTCGACGCAGCGGTCCGAGCCTCAACCGCTGCCGCCGGCAGCTCATGTAACCGAACCACTCCCTCCCCCTCCCTTCCCGCTCCCTCCCCCTCCCGCCCCGCTCGAGCCTCTGTACGTCCCGCCCCGACCGGCTGCGCCGGTCGCACCGCCCGCCGACCCGGCTGCGCTGACCCAGGTCCAGCGTGCGCCGGCACATCCGCCGTCTCCACCACCGCCCGGTTCAGGCTCCCCGAGTGGTGGGACGGTTGACGCCACCGGCCCGTCTGGCGACGCGACCTCGAGCGTCGCCAGCGGGTCGGGAGGCGAGGCGAACTGGCCACGGTTCGCGCGCGCACTCGTGCAGAGCGGGAAGGTGAGCGCGCAGGACATGGCGAGGGCGATACGCGAGCACCAGGCTCTCGGCGAGTCGCTGACGAGCTACCTCCAGCGGGAACGGCTCGTCACCGAAGAGGATCTGGTCAGGTTCATGGCCCGCGAGATGGGCCTGCCGTTCGTCGATCTGTCGACCATGCAGCCGGACCCGCACGCGGCATCCCTGATCCCCGAGAGCGTCGCACGGCGGCACACGGTCCTTCCGGTCGGCTTGGACCAGGGCGTGCCGGTGGTCGCGATGGCCGACCCGACCGACGTCGTCGCGCTCGACGACCTCCGCAGCATTCTCGGGCGCAACTTCCGGGTGGCCGTCGCGGTGCGCGGGGCGATCGACCTGCACCTGCGCCGGGTGCACGAGCCTGACACCGACGTCCAGGCCGCCGCACAGTCCGCCGCCGGGCGGGCGGGTCCCGAGTCCGCAGGATTCGAGCTCGAGAGCCTGCAGTCGGTCGTCGAGGACGCCCCCATCGTCCGCTACGTGAACCTCCTCATCCTCCAGGCGCTCAACGAGCGGGCGTCGGACATCCACATCGAGCCGACACCGAAGCGGCTCCGGATCAAGTTCCGGATCGACGGCGTGATGCACGAGGCGAGCTCCGCCTCGCCCGCGATCCATGCGGCGGTCATCAGCCGGCTGAAGGTGCTCGGGGAGATGGACATCACCGAGCACCGGATCCCCCAGGAAGGCCGCGTCTCGGTGGCCGTCGGTGACCGGCAGATCGACCTGCGGCTCGCGATCCTGCCCTCGCTCTACGGCGAGTCCTGCGTGATGCGGCTCCTCGACAAATCCGCGAGCATCCGTCGCCTGTCCGAGCTCGGCTTCTTCCCCGACACGCTCGAGCGGTACGCGCAGGCGTACCACCAGCCCTACGGGGTGATCCTGGTCACCGGACCGACCGGCGCCGGAAAGACCACGACGCTGTACGCCACGCTCCAAGAGGTGATGTCTGCGGAGAAGTCGGTGGTCACCGTCGAAGACCCGGTCGAGTACCAGATCGCAGGGATCACCCAGATCCAGATCAACTCCAAGGTCGGGATGCGCTTCTCGACGGCGTTGCGTTCCATCCTACGCGCGGACCCCGACATAATTCTCGTCGGCGAGATCCGGGACATCGAGACCGCGACCATCGCAATGGAGGCCGCGCTGTCGGGTCATCTCGTGCTCTCGACCCTGCACACGAACACGGCGGCCAGCACGCCGTTGCGCCTGTCCGAGATGGGCATCGAGCCCTTCCTCGTCACCTCGGCGGTGAGCGGTGTGCTCACCCAGCGGCTCGCGAGGGTGCTCTGCGAACGGTGCAAGACGCCCTTCCACGCGTCGCCCGCCGAGTTCCACGCAGCGGGCTACAGCGACGAGGACCTGCGCGGCCTCGACGCGTCGAGCCTGTATCGCGCGAACGGCTGCCGGACCTGCTCGGGCACCGGCTACTTCGGCCGGATGCTCCTGAGCGAGGTGATGGTGATGACCGAGGACATCCAGCGGATGATCATCGAGAAGCAGTCGATCCTCGCCATGGAGCGCCAAGCGGTCGAGCAGGGCATGCGGACGTTGCGCCAGGACGGCCTCCGCAAGGCGATCGCCGGCTACACCACCCTGGAGGAAGTCTTGAGGGTGGTCGCATGACCCAGATCTCCACCAACGGCCTTGGCGCATCGGGCGAGGCCTTCGCACGCGACCCCGCGCTCCCGCTGCACGTCGACGACCTGCTCCGGTACGCGGTGCGGATGGGCGCGTCAGACCTCCACCTGACCGCGTCCATGCCTCCGACGATCCGTCTCCACGGCGCCCTCCGGCCGATGGAGGAGATGGCCAGAATCGACAACGAGACGCTTCGTGCCCTCATCTACGGCGTGCTCACCCAGTCCCAGCGCGAGCAGTTCGAAGCCGAGCACGAGCTCGACACCTCCCACGAGATCGCAGGCGTCGGACGGTTCCGGGTGAACGTGTGCATGCAGCGCGGCACCGTGGCGGTCGCCCTCCGTCCGATCCCGCGCCAGGTCCCCCCGCTCGAGACCCTCGGGCTGCCCGACGCGGTCGCGATCTTCGCCCACCTACGGCGCGGGCTCGTCCTCGTCACCGGGCCGACCGGGTCGGGGAAGTCGACGACCCTCGCCTCGCTGATCGACGTCATCAACACGACCAGGCCGCTCCACGTCGTCACCGTCGAGGACCCGATCGAGTTCATCCACGAGCACAAGCACTCCATCGTGACCCAGCGCGAAGTCGGCGACGACACGGTGTCGTTCGCGGAGGCGTTGCGGCGTGCGCTCCGCCAGGACCCCGACGTCATCCTCGTCGGCGAGATGCGTGACCTCGAGACCATCTCCACGGCCCTCACCGCGGCGGAGACCGGGCACCTCGTCCTCGCGACCCTCCACACCCAGGACGCGCCCTCGACGATCGACCGCGTGATCGACGTGTTCCCCCCGAACCAGCAGGAGCAGATCCGCATCCAGCTCGCCTCGTCGCTGGCGGGGGTGGTCACCCAGCAGCTGGTGCCGACGGCTGACGGAAAGGGCAGGGTCGTGGCCGCGGAGGTCCTCGTGTGCACGCCCGCGATGCAGAACCTCATCCGCGGGGCGAAGACCCACCAGATCTACTCGCTCATGCAGACGGGTGCGCAGCACGGGATGCAGACGATGGACCAGAGCCTCGCGCAGCTCGTACGACAGCGGGTAGTGAGCGAAGGCGTGGCGTTGGATCGCTGCCGCAACGCAGACGACTTCCGCAACCACCTCGTGGGGAGATGACATGACGACCACCTTCGAGTACAAGGTGCGCGACCGGACCGGCAACCTGATCGAGGGCTCGCTCGACGGTGACGACCTCGGCCTCGTGGTGACGCGCCTCAGGTCGATGGGCTACCTCCCGGTGTCGGTCACGCCGGCGAACAACACCGGGCTGCGCGCCGACATCGTGATCCCCGGGGTGACGGACCGGATCAAGGCCAAGGAGGTCGCTGTCTTCACCCGCCAATTCGCCACGATGGTCGACTCTGGCCTGTCGATCAGCAGAGCGCTGGCGGTGCTGGCCGCGCAGGTGACCAACAAGCACTTCGCAAAGGTGCTGCGCGAGGTGCGTGAGGGCGTCGAGGCAGGGCGGTCGCTCTCCCAGACGCTCTCAGAGCACCCGAAGATCTTCGACGAGCTGTACGTGTCGATGGTGCGGGCGGGCGAGGTCGGGGGGTCGATCGACGTCGTGCTGCGGACGGTCGCCACACAGTTGGAGAAGCAGGTCGCGCTGGCGAGGAAGATCCGCGGCGCAATGGCTTACCCGGTTGTGGTGGTGAGCGTGATCTCGCTGCTGTTCATCGCGATGATGGTTCTCATCGTCCCGGTCTTCAAGAACCTGTTCAAGTCGCTCAACGCGCCGCTTCCCACCCCGACGAAGATCGTCATCGCGATCTCGAACACCCTCGCGAGCTGGCATGCCGGGATCGTCGTAGCCGTGGTGATCCTCGTCATCCTCGGTGTGCGGAAGTGGATCTCGACCGTAGACGGCCGGATGAAGTGGGACTCCTGGAAGCTCCGGCCGCCGGTCTTCGGGCCACTCGCGCACAAGGCGGCCCTCGCGCGGTTCTGCTTCACCCTGTCTTCGCTCGTGTCCTCGGGCGTCCCGGTCCTCGAGTCGCTGGACATCGTGGGGCGGGCGACGGGCAACGCCGTGCTGACCAAGGCGACCGCCGAGATCAAGCGGGCGGTGCGCGAAGGCAGGTCCTTCGCCGACCCGATGCGCAACAACCCGATCTTCCCGCAACTGGTAATCCAGATGGTCGAGGTCGGCGAGCAGACCGGGGCGCTCGACGACATGCTCGGCAAGGCGGCGTCCTACTACCAGGGCGAGGTCGACCAGACGGTGGACAACCTGTCGTCGATCCTCGAGCCGCTGCTCGTCGTCGTGATGGGCGGCGTCGTCGGGTCGGTGATCATCAGCCTCTACCTCCCGATGCTCACGTACATCAAGTACATCCACTGATCTTCTGGGGGGGCGGGGTCGCCCTATGCTGACGGCCGCCGGAACCCACCCTGCGCGGCGCGGCCGCCGAGACGACGCGGGAGCCAATACGCCGACCGGATCCGCAGCGGAGGAGCCCCGCAACAGGGACGACAGCCGGACCGCCGTCACCGCGCGTCGCACCTGGTCCGCCTTTCGCCGTTGGTGGCCGGTCATCCGGTGGGTCGCCGGTCTCGCCGTCCTCGGTATCGCCGTCGAAGTCCTCTCCTCGCACACGAGCGAGCTGTCGGGGATCGGCACAGTCTTCGGCGATCTCCGCTGGTGGTGGCTCCTGACGGCGCTCATCGCCGAAGCCGCCTCCGAGCTCTCCTTCGTCGCGATGCAGACAAGGCTGCTCGCGACCGGCGGCCTCCATCCTCCGCTCGTCCCGCTCGCAGGGATGACGCTCGCGTCGCAGGCGATGACCAACTCGGTGCCCGGTGGGCCGGCGGTCGCCGCGGTCTACGGCTTCCGCTGGTACCGCCGCCTCGGCGCGGACGACACCCTCGCGAGCTGGGCCCTCGTGGGGACGACGGTGTTCGCGGCGCTGTCGCTCGCGCTCCTGGCGGGCGTCGGCCTCGTCCTCGCGACCGAGCAGGGGGCGACCCTCGACCTCGTACCCGCCGTCGTCGGAGTCCTCGTCGTGACCCTCGCGCTCGGCGTGCTGTTCGTCTACGAGCGTCCGCTGGAACTGGTCGCGCGCTGGGTGCTGCGCACGGCCAAACGGGTCATCGGCCGTCCTCGGGGTGACCACGAGCAGCACGTCGTCGCCCTCTTGAACCGGCTGTCGCACGTGCGCCTGTCCACGAGCGGTGCCCTCGAGATCGTCGGATGGGGGTTCTTGAACTGGCTGTTCGACTGCACGTGCTTCGGCTTCGCATTCCTCGCCGTGGGATCGTCCGTGCCCTGGAAGGGACTCCTCCTCGCCTACGGCGCGGGTCAGCTCGCGGCGAACCTCCCCATCACGCCAGGCGGCCTCGGCGCCGTGGAGGGGAGCATCACGATCGCGCTGTCGTATTTCGGGGGAGGGACGGCCGCGGACATCTCCGCGGTGCTCATCTACCGCGTGCTCAGCTTCTGGCTGGTGCTCCTCGTCGGCTGGGGGTCGTGGGGCGGCCTCGCGTTCGGGGTGCGGCGGGGCCGGGGGGGGGGGGGGGCCCCGCCCCCCCCCATCGAAGACGGCGGGG
>DAIRCY010000047.1:16376-18296 GCA_036796435.1 Acidimicrobiales bacterium | reverse complement strand
CCGCCGACCGCGTCGCCTGCTCGCCGTGTGCGCGGAGCGCGGCGATCGTCTCTTCGGCCGCGGCGACCTCCGCCAGCAGCGTGGTGAGGCGGCCGGCGCTCCCCCGGTCGAGGAGGAGCGGGGTGGCGTCGAGCTTGGCGGCGATCGCAGCTTCCGCCCGCGCGCGGGCATCCGCCAGCACCGCCGGGTCGACCGCGGGCGCCTCGCCGACGTCGCCACCGTCGGCGGCGGGTGCCACCCAGACCCGACGGAGGAGGCCGATCCCCCCGGTCGAGACGACCCCGCAAGCGAGGGCGGCACGCAGCAGGAAGTCCCAGTCCTCGAGCGCCGGCAGGTCCTCGTCGAACCGCTCGCCCAGGTCGCTGAAGAGCGAGCGCGGGAAGGCGAAGCCGCCGACCGGCACCGGCCCACCCAGCAGGTCGAGGAGACCGGCTCCGAGCGTCTCCTCGGCGCGCGGGCGCCCCGCCACGTCGTAGGCGTCGACGAGGCCGCTCGCCCGCTCCCCCGCCTCGCCCTGTCCTGCGGGCGCCCGCCGCCAGCGGCCCGGGGTGGCCCTCGTCTCCTGGGTGGCCGTGCCGCAGCGGAGCACCCGCCCGGAAGCCGCGGCCGACAGCGCGGCGAGCGAGCTCACCCAGTCGCCGAAGGGGACCTGGTCGTCGTCGAGGAAGGCCACGTAGCGCCCCCGCGCGGCTGCCGCCCCGAGGTTCCCGGCCGAGGCGAGACCCATCGGCCACGGGGCGGGGACCACCTGCACCCGACCCGAGAACGAGCGGTCGTAGCGGGCGACGGCCGCTTCGATCCGCGACACGACCGCGGGATCCGGCAGGGTCGGGACGACCACGACATCGAAGTCCTGGTCCTCCTGGCCGGCCAGCGCGACGAGGAGGTCGTCGAAGGTGGCGGGCCGGCTCCCGTCCGTCCGGACGATCACCGTGAGGAAGGGGGCCTCGGAGCCGGGTGTCGCGGTCGCCGGCGTGGCGGCGGCCGGCGCGGGGGCGTCGGTGGGGCGGTAGGCGCGGACGAACTGGTTCACGATCGCCCCGGGGGCCGCGCGGGCGCGGACCGAGTGGAGGAGCCCGCCAAGGGGCGTCTCCTCGTCGAGCGCGACGCAGCCGGCGGGGAAGTGCTGGTCGCTTCGGACCATGGCGAAGTCGTAGCTGCCGACCTCGGCCCAGCCCGCCGCCGCCATCGTCCGGTCCAATCCCCCCGGCGAGAAGAATCGGAGGTGGGTCTCGTCGAGGAGGCCCGTCGGGGTCACGTCCCACCTGCCGAGCAGGAGCTTGATGGCAAGGTCCCGGTGCGAGACGTTCGGGATGCTCACGACGAGCGGCACGTCGCCGCGTTCGGAGGCGACGCGCGACAGCTGGGCCAGCACCTCGGCGGCGTTGGCGAGGTGCTCGAGCGCGTCGAGGGCCATGAGCGCGGCGAGCCGCCGACCGGCCAGGACCCCGGTCAGCTGCGCGACGAGCGCACGGGGATCGCCGAGGTCCCCCACCGCCGCCTCGACCCCGCGCGATCGCAGCGCCTCGACGGCGGCGGGGTCGGCGTCGATCCCGAGGTAGTCGAGGCCGAGGGCTGCCACCGGCGCCGCGACTGCGCCGTAGCCGCAGCCGAGGTCGACCACCACCTCGCCATCGGGCGCCCGCCACCTCGCAAGGAGCGCCACCGCGTGGCCGTAGGGGGATGTCGGCTGGTAGTCGAACTCGTAGGTCGCCGGCACCTCAGCGCCCCCAGGAGAAGCGGTGGACCGCGTAGTCGGGGCCGACGAACTGGGCCGCCTCGTGGTCCGGGTCGATCGGCTCGGGCAGCTTCCCGGCGCGCTGGCGCTCACGGAGGCGGGCGCGCTTTTGTTCCCGGTGCTGTGCGACGGTCTGGATGCCTTCGCCGCCGCGATGGCGTCCGCGCAGCGCCAGACCGCGG
>DAIRCY010000047.1:4343-16366 GCA_036796435.1 Acidimicrobiales bacterium | reverse complement strand
CGGCCGCCGATCTCAGCCGCTCGTCGCCGGACGCCCCGAGCGCCCCGAGCATCAGCTCGGCCAGGTCCGGGCGGGAGTACCGCCAGGCGAGGAGCACCCCGGCTTCGGCGCCGAGGGAGATCTCGAGGTCCGACGCCGCGAGATCGCCGCCGGGGGTCAGCCGCTTGTCGTGGAAGACGGTGGCCGACGGCCGGTGGACGACCCGCCACCCGGCCAGCTTGGTGCGCCAGGAGAAGTCCACGTCGTCGCAGTACAAGAAGAAGAGGTCAGGGTCGAAGCCGCCCGTCGCGTCGATCACCTCGGCCCGGGCGGCGAAGCACGCCCCCGACGCCCAGCTCGTCTCCCCGGTGACCGGGTCGTGGATCTTCGGCTGCTCGAGGGGGACCTGGCGCGCCTCGACCACCCCGACGGCAGGGTCGTCGAAGCCGGCGACCAGCTCGGTGAGGAGACGCGGCGACGCGTAGGTGTCGGCGTTCGTCACGACGACGAGGTCGCCTGGGAGCGAGGCGAACAGCTTGTTGTGGCCGCCCGCGGAGCCGAAGTTGGCGCCGAAGTGCTCGTAGACGAGGGGGCCGAGCCGCTCGGAGTCCCACCCGAGACGGGCCGGGTCGTCGATCACAGGCTCGGGCGAGCAGTCGCCGAGGAGCACCGAGACGGCCGAGACCGACCCGGCGCCGAGCGCGCCGGCCGCCGCCGCGCGCAGGCCCTCGAGGAAGCGGGCGACCTGCGGGCGGGGATTGGCGTACAGGACGGTCTGGACCCGCAGGGATGGCACCGCCACCTGCTCACGATACATTTCGGCCATGGCGGCCACGCGGCCGGGCGGCGGGCGGTCGGTCCTCCTCGTCGTCCACGGCTTCCCCCCCGAGGAGCACACCGGCACGCCGCTCGCTGCGCAGGGGTACGCGCACGAGCTGGCCGCACGCGGCTGGGAGGTGACCGTCCTGTTCGGCTCCGACGAGCCCGGCCCGGGCTGGGCGGAGGGGCGTCCCCGCCGGGCGCGAGAAGCCGGGGAGCCTTTCTTCCGCCTGCCCGCGCCGCGCACGCCGTGGCGCGGCCTCTCCTGGGCGCGCCGTGCGGCCGCGGTGCCGGCGGCGCCCGCCCACGTCGCGACCGACAGCGCCTTCCTCGCGCTCGTGGGCGAGCTGCGCCCCGACCTCGTCCACCTCGTCGACGGCGTCGAGCTGCCGCTCTCGTGGCCGGAGCTCGCCGTCGCGTCGGGCGTCCCGGTCGTCCGGACCGTCACCTGCGCCGAGGACCTGTGCGGCCTGATCGCCCCGGTCTCCCCGTGCTCGGGCCCGCGTGGCTACTGCGAGGCGCCGATCACGCCGGCGCACTGCGCGTCCTGCATCCAGGCGGCCATGCGCCCACCCGGCGCCGCGGCGACCGGTCGCGCCCTGGAAGTCGCCGAGCGGTGGCGCCGCGACGAGCTCGTCGAGCTGTTGACCTTCAAGCGTGCACGCGCCCGCCACCACTACCGCGACGTCTTCTCCAAGGTGATCTTCGCGTCGCCCGGCTTCCGCGCGTACTTCGAAGAGACGCTCCCCCTCGATCCGGACAAGGTCGTCGAGGTCCCTATGGGGGTGGACGGGCTCGGCGGGGCCGGCGGGGTCGGCGCCGGTCCGGCGAGGGGAAGGGACGGCGGGCCGCTCCGCTTCCTCGCCGCCGCGACGCTCCACCCCACCAAGGGCATGGGCGCCGTCGTCGAGGCCTTCACGAGCCCCGAGATCGCCGCGCGGGCCGACGAGTGGCGGCTGGACCTCGCAGGCGGCGGCGACACGGCGCTCGTCGCGCCCCTCCGCGCGTCGGCGTCGGTGCGCCTCCACGGCGAGTACACGCCCGAACAGCTCGGCGGACTGCTCGCCGACGCGGACGTCGGCATCTCGGCGTCGGTCTTCGAGACCTTCCACCGCGTGACCCGCGAGTACCTCTCCGCGGGGCTGGCGGTGCTCGGCAGCACCGCCTTCGGCATCACCGAAGTGGTGATCGACGGGCACAACGGGCTCCTGTTCGACCACGGCGAGGACGGGTCCCTTCGCAGAGCGGTCCTCCGCCTGCTCGACGACCCGGGCCTCGTCGAGAGGTTGCGCGCGGGGGCACGCGCGACCCGCATCCGGACGGTCGCAGAGGAGGTCGACGGGCTCGAGTCGGTCTACGCCGAGGTCGTCGGATCCGGAGAACCCGTCGCGGCGGGCGGTGTGCCGTCGGGTGCCGCCGCGCGGACGTGACGTCGGGGGTCTCGGTCACCCCGTCGACGATCGTCACCAGTTCGTGAAGGGCGCCGGTTAGATTCCTTCCGGTGCTCGCCGCCCGTTCGTGGAGCAGGCGGCCGTGGGGCGAGGCGGCGGCGGTGGCGTGGCTCGTGGTCGTCGCCGCCGGGTTCCTCGCCCCGGCGCTTTCCGGGGGCAGCGCGATCGGCCCCTACGACATCCTGCACCTCCTCGGAGTCACCTCCACCGCCCACCCGCACGTCCACAACGCCGTCGGCGCCGACGAGCTCCAGGAGTTCATCGCCTGGCAGGCCCTCGCGTGGCACCAGGTCCATTCAGGCGTCCTCCCCCTGTGGGACCGGTTCGACCTCCTCGGGATGCCCTACGGCTTCAACTTCGAGTCGGCGCCGTTCAGCCCGACCATCGCCCTCGGCTACGCCTTCCCCCTCGGCCTCGCGCACACGGCCACGATCGCCGCACGCCTCGTGGTCGCCGGGACCGGCGCCTACGTCCTCGGGCGCATGCTCAGGCTCGGGATCCTGGCGTCGGTCCTCGGCGCCACCGTCTTCGAGCTCTCGGGGGCGTTCACGATCTGGATCGGCACCTACCAGGCCGGCTGCTACTGCTTCTTGGGGTGGGTGCTCGCCGCCTCCGTGGCGCTGCTCCGCGCCCGGCGGCGCGCGGTGCCCGCCGCGCTGCTCGCCCTGTCGCTCGCCCTCGCCTTCAGCGCCGGCGAGCCACAGGTCGACGCGCTCGTCCTCTTCGTCCTCGTCGTCTTCGTCGCCGTCGTCGTCATCTCGCGCGCGGCTCAGCGCGACGGCGGGTGGAGCGGCCGGCTCGCCGGGCGCGTGGTGCTCGACCACGTGCTCGCGCTCGTCGCCGGCGCCGGGCTCGTCGCGCCGTTGCTGCTCCCCTCGGGGCAGCTGCTCTTCGGCTCGGCCCGTTCGAGCGGCCCGCCGGTGTCCGCGCTCGCACCCCACGAGATCATCCACCTGCTCTTCGCGAGCTACAACGGCGTGCCGACGACACTTGCTTCCTACATCGGGCCGCCCGACGTCTACGTCTCGATGGTCTACGTCGGCGCGATCGCGCTCGTGCTAGGGCTCGTCGGCCTGGTCTGGATCCGCAGGCGGCCCGAGGCGCTCGCCTTCGGCATCCTCGTCGCGGTCCTCGTCGTCGCCCTCTTCTTCCCGCCCGTGGTGACCGCGCTCGGGCACGTGCCCGGGTTGCGCGTCTTCCGCCTCGACCTCGCGACGACGCCGATGGACTTCTCCTTCGCCATGCTCGCGGCGTTCGGCGCGCACGCGCTGGTCTCGCCGGCCCGGCGGGGCGCGGAGGGCGCGGCGGTCGCGGAGTCGGGCGGTGCGGAGGTGGGCGGAGCGGAGGTGGGCGGTGCGGAGGTGGGCGGTGCCGCCGCTGGGTGGGTGGACCCGCTCTTCATCGGCGGGACCGTCTTCCTCGCGATCACGCTCGCCATCTTCGAGGTGCGCGCCGCGGTGTCCGTCGGCCACCTGCGGCCGGCGTCGGCTGCGGTGCGCGACGCGAGCTTTCTTTGGCCCATGATCAGCGTGGCCGCGTGCGCCGTCGTGGCGATCGCCCGCGCCGTCGTCCGCCACGGCCTCGGCGTGACCGGGAACCCGCGGGCCGGACTTGCCAGCGTCGTCGACCGGAGCGGCCGGGCGCTCGCCGGCCGGCCGGGGATGGCACTCCTCGTGGGCGTCGAGGCCGCCTTCTGCATCGTGAGCGGCGCCTGGTTCCTCTCCTCCACCTCCGCACCTCTCGCGGTCACCCCCGCAGTCGCGCAGCTGGAGCACGCCACCCACGGCCAGCTCGTCGGCATCGGGTCATGTGCGGAGAACGGCTTCCCGGACGCGGGCATCATGCCGGACGTGAACGACGCCTACGGCGTCGCCGAGATGACGGACTACGACCCCATCATCCCGACCCGCTACTACTCGTCGTATGGCGCGCTCACGCAGGGGTCGAAGACACCGCTCGTCCCCCACGTGTTCTGCCCGCAGATCAGCTCGCTGCGCGTTGCGCGCGCGTACGGCGTTCGCTACGTCCTCGAGCCGGTGGGCCAAGGCGCACCGAAGGGGACCGTGAAGGTCGGGGTCGTCCACGGCGAAGGGCTCTACGCGGTCCCGGGGTCGGCGCGGGCGACGCTCGTGCCGGTGTCGTCTGTGTCGGCTGCGTCGTCTGGGTCGTCGGCGTCGTCGGGGTCGTCTGTGTCGAGGCCGCGGCTCGTCCCCGCATACGAGACGGCGGGGGGGACATGGCACCTCCGGGTCCACGCCGCGGCGCGCTCGGCGCTCCTCCTCCGCGTGACGGCCGGGCCCGGCTGGCAGGCGACGATCAACGGCAAGCCTGTTCAGCTGAGGCGTGTCGACACAGTGCTGCTGGCGGCGACCGTCCCCGCGGGGACGTCCGTCGTCGTGCTCCGTTACTGGCCCACGCTTTTCACGGTGGGACTCGTCGTCTGCGCCGTCACGGCGGCGTCGCTCGCCGGCGTCCTCTTGTGGGCGTGGCGGACGCGGCGGCGGTGATCATGGTTCTTCGGCCTTCCACGGTCGCATGGACACCACTCCCGCTCGGCTCCGTGCCAAGGTCCTCGAGCGCCGGTGACCGGCAGACTCAACCCAGTTTGATGAGCGCGCGACGCAGATTGCGAATCGCCTGTTGGGTCCGCTTCTCGTTCTCGATCAGGGCGAAGCGGACGTGCCTGTCGCCACCCGGACCGAACCCTGCACCAGGAGAGGTGGCGACTTCAGCCCCTTGCAGCAGGAGCTTGGCGAACTCGACGGAGCCCATCTCCCGGTAGGGGTCGGGGATCGGCGCCCACACGAACATGGTGCCCTTGGGCGGCTCGACCTCCCAGCCGATGCTGCGTAGGCCTGTGCACAGCGCGTCGCGCCGTCGCTGGTAGATGCGCCGAAGCTCTGCGGGGTAGTCGGACGCCTCGCGCATCGCGACGATGGCGGCGATCTGGATCGGCTGGAACGTGCCGTAGTCGAGGTACCCCTTCAACTTGGTCAGCGCCTGGACGATCTCGGCGTTTCCGACGAGAAACCCGACCCGCCACCCGGCCATCGAGAAGGACTTCGTCAGGGTGTAGAGCTCGACCGCCACGTCCTTTGCCCCGGGCACTTGCAGGATCGAAGGCGGGCTGAAGCCGTCGAAGCCGAGATCGGCATACGCAAAGTCGTGCACCAGCACGACATCGTGCTCGCTCGCGAACCGAACGAGGCGCTCCATGAACGGGAGGCCGACGCAGGCAGTCGTCGGGTTGTGGGGGAACGACACGACGATCACGCGAGGCTTTGGCCACGTCTGCTCCCAGGTCTCGACGAGAGCGGCGAAGAAACCCCCATCAGGGTCGTGGCTGTCGGAACCGGGCGCGCCCGGCGCCGTCAAGGGAACCTGGTGCACATCGGCGCCCGCGAAGAGCGGGGCGTAGAGATGGATGGGGTAGGAGGGGGACGGGACCAACGCCGAGTCCCCGGGCGACACGAGGACCCACATGACGTGCGAGAGGCCCTCTTTTGCGCCGATCGTGGTCACGACCTCGCGGTCCGGATCGAGCTCTACCCCCCAATTGCGCAGGTAGAGGTCGCAGACCGCCTGTCGGAGGTTCGGGATGCCCCGAGAGGACGAGTAGCGGTGGTTCCTCGGATTGCGCACCGCCTCGGCGAGCTTCTCGACCGCGACGCCGGGCGAGGGGAGGTCGGGGTTCCCGAAGCCGAAGTCGACGACGTCCACCCCCCGCCGACGCGCGTCATCCTTGAGAGCGTTCATGGACGAGAACACGTACGGCGGCAGGCCAGTGACCCGTCGGAGCTCCATGCGAAACGCTAGCCCGGCTTTGGGAGTGGCGCGACATACCGCCGCACGCAGTCAGTGTCTACCCCTCGCCCCAGCGTCCGCAGACGGGCGAATCGCTGCCTCGCGTCGGATTCGACTGGCCGAAGATGATCGGAAGCCAAACGGTCCCCGGATCACGCCCTGGCGCTGGGGGCTCTCGAGGGACCTTCTGGCTGGTTCATGCCATCCGGCCGGCGGACCGCAAGTCGAGCCTCGCTGCGTCGCCGATCACGAAAGTCGCTGGTGAGTCGAGCAAGGCCTCGTCGATCGTCCCGAGCGTCGCACGGCGGACTTCTTCGGCCTCGGTGGTGGCCGCACGCACTGCGACGACCGGCGTCTCCGGAGCAAGGCCCGCGCCGACGAGACGCGCGGCGATCCGGTGCATGCGGGCGGTCCCCATCACCACGACGATCGTCCCGCCGAGCGTCACCAGAGCCTCGGCATACCCCGGCGTCCACTCGCTGGGGTCGTCATGGCCAGTGAGCACCGTGAAGCTCCGGGCGACCCCGCGGCAGGTGAGGGCGACCCCCGCCACAATCGGGGCCGCCAACACCGAGCTGATGCCCGGCACGGCCGCGAACTCGACACCAGCGGCTTGGAGCGCCGCGGCCTCCTCCGCGCCGCGGGCGAACACGAAGGGGTCGCCGCCCTTGAGGCGCACAACGCACCGTTGACGTCTGCCGTACTCGACGAGGAGACGGTTGATCTCAGCCTGGGAGACGGGCGCCGTCCCCGACGCCTTGCCGACATCCACGACCTCGGCCCCTGAGGCCGCGAGTCCCACGAGCGGCCGGGCGAGGCGGTCGTGGAGGACGACCTCCGCTTCCCCGAGCACGCGCGCCCCACGGACGCTGATGAGCTCCGGGTCCCCGGGACCGGCACCCACGAGATAGACAGTCACCTGAGGCGGCGCCCCAGTCGGCCGATCAAGCCAGCGCAGCACTGCGTCCACATGCGATCGCCCAGGAGCCAGAACCAGAGCTCTCGCCGGTAGCCAACCACCACGGCGGCGAACGTCTCCTCGCAGGTGCCGAAGGAGCCCGGCACCGACCACCGAGCCCACAACCAGCGGGCTATCCCCTCGCGGCCGCCAACCACGTCCGCGAGGGATTGGCCGTTGAGCACGGCGGCTCGCCACTCTTCGCGGCGCCCAACCGGCTCGTCGGGTACATGCAGCCCCAGGGGCACGAACGCGGCCGGGTCCGTCACTGCGCTCACCGCCGGATCAGGACCGGCTGGCGCGAGGTCCCCTCGTAGCCGCGAACGTGGTCTTCGTAGTCGATGAAGAGAGGCCCGTCCGGATCGAACGTGCGCTCGAGCGAGCGCAGGGCCACCCGTTTGTCGAGCCTGTCGAGCCGGAGGAGCGCCTCGGGATCGTCGAGGCCGCGCACTTCGAGCCGCCCTCGGGCCCGGTTGAAGGCGTCGAGCCCCGGAGCCGTGCGGACGAGCACGCTCGACCAACCCACTGTCGCCCCGACGCTCCCTACAGAGATGTCCGCGCCGCGACCGAGGAAGTCCGCACACTCGTCGCAGCCCTTGAGCGCTGCGCCATGGAACTCCTTGATGGGTTCGTCCACTACCACGGTGCCGCCGCGATACTCGACGATGAGGCGACCGTTGACGACGTCGACCTTTTCCACCTGCTGCAAGTCGACGTCCCGCTTGTCGCGGAGCTCGCGGAGAGTCAGGGCCTCGTAGTCGAAGTTTTTCGTGCACAAAAGGGCGATGGTGAGCGTCACCGCGTCGATCCGATGCGCCCCGGTCGGCCAAGGTCGGGCCTGCATCGCCCGGATACCCTGGATCTCGCAGGGGGTTCCCACGACCGCGAGGCGAGGTCGCGGGGGCAGGCGGTACTTGCTCAGGTCGAGCTCGGCGAGCGCCATCGTCTGGTTGTAGAAGCTGCCCGCAGCCTCCCCGATCTCTTCGGCCGTGGTGGCCACGTGCGCCACGCCCTTCCAGGGCTCGTCGGGGTCGCTGCTCGGACGCGTCACCAAGGCGCCGTCGATGTCGCCGGCCGCGAGTGCGGCCAAGAGGATGGCGGTGACGACACCGCCATCCTGGGCATTGTCGGCGCGCGGTGGCCCGAGCGGCGTATCGCTCCAGCACCATGCCGAGCCCGTCTCCTGGCGGACCGCCGGTGATCTTCCAGTAGGGCTCTGTGCGGGTCGTGAGGCGGGCGTCTGCATCTTCATCTTCGCTCGGCGTCGACGGCGGCCACAGGGCCTCGTAGCGAAGGCCGCCGCGGGGGCAGAAGTCCCAGCACAGCGAGCACCCGGTGCACATCTTTACGAGCTCGGGCAAGTTGGTCTCGGCGCGCACACCGATGGAGTTCGAGGGGCACACGGCGACGCACGTTCCGCACTGGATGCAGCGATCGGCGAAGATCACGCCGGCTTCGAGTTCCCAGAACCAGACCTTGCCCGGCGGCTCCTCGACGCCGTTCATCTGCTCGCGGATGGCGAAGCTCTTCATCGACGCTCCCCCGCGTCGGCACCCGGTCCCGCGAGCGTGGCTCGCAGCTCGCCGTTGGGCATCCGGCGCGCCCAGTTGTAGAACGGCTCCCCGACGCGTCGCTCAGCCTGGTACCGGCGCAGCACCCGGAGCAACGCCTCGGGGACGTCGTCGACGGGACGCGCGTGCTCGATCCAGTCGATGAACCCGGCATCGACGCCGAGGGATCCGCCCATGCCGATGTCGACGGCCTCCACAATGCGCTCACCCACGTGCGCGGTGTCGCCGCGAAAGCCGATGTCGGCGATCTGCGGCTGGGCGCACGAGGCCGAGCACCCAGAGAAGTGCATCCGGATGACGCCGGCGTCAGCGACGGGCTCTCCCCCCAGCGCTTTGTCGAGGCGCCGCGCCCACGTCACGGCCCGCTCCTTCGTCTCGACGACCGCGAAGCGGCAGAACTCACTTCCCGTGCAGGCCACGAGGCCGCGCTCGAAGGGACCGGGGAACGGCGAGTACTTGCGCACGAGCGCCTCGGACAAGAGGTCCTCGACGCGGTCCTCGGGGACGCCGGTGAGGACGAAGTTCTGGTCGGTGCCGAGCCGGATGGTGCCGTCGCCGTAGAGCTCGGCGAGCCGGGCCGCCTCGACGAGCTCGGCACCGTTCATGCGCCCGACAGGCACCGAGCACCCGACGTAGACCAGTCCGGTCCTCTTCTGCGCATGCACACCGACGTGGTCGCCGCGGTAATGGCGGGTCAGCTCCTCGCCCGCGGGCTCGAGGCGCATCTCGGTGCGAGCGGCGAGCTCGGCGCGGAACCCCTCGGGGCCGAGCTCCTGGACGAGGTAGCGCATGCGGGACTGGCCGCGGTTCTCGCGGTTGCCGAGCTCGCCGAAGAGCTGGGCGACGGCCCGCGTCAGCTCCACGGCCTGGGTGGGTGCGACGAAGACGTCGACGTCAGAGGCGAGGCGCTCGCCGTCGCCGAGGCCGCCGCCCGCCAAGACGTTGAAGCCAACCTGGCCGTCAAGAGCGCGCGCCGGCCACAGGCCGATGTCCTGGATCTCGGCCTTGGCGCAGTCCTCCCGGCATCCCGTGACGCTCACCTTGAACTTGCGGGGCAGGTTGGCGTACTCGCGGTTCCCCGTGAAGAACTCGGTGATGGCGACGGCGGTCGGCATCGCGTCGAAGACCTCGCCCTCGTCCACGCCCGACACCGGGCACGTCACGACGTTGCGGGCTGAGTCGCCACAGGCCTGGATGGTGGTGAGGCCGACCTCGGCGAAGCGCTTCCAGACGAGCGGGACATCGGCGATGTGAAGCCAGTGGATCTGGACGTCCTGGCGCGTCGTCAGGTCGGCGTAGGAGTTCCCGAACAGGGAGCTCTCGTGTGGGCCCTTGCCGAAGTCCTCGGCCGCCGCACCGATCTCACGAGCCTGGGCTCCGGTGAGGAACCCCCCGGGGACCTTCACCCGCAGCATGAAGGCGTCGCCGCCCTGCTGCTGGGGGTAGAGGCCGACCCACTTCAGCCGCTCCTGCTCTCCGGGCACCGCCGCGATGGCCTCGTGCCCTCGAGGCGCGTAGGTGTTGATGACCGCATCGGCAACCTCGAGAGGGTGACGGTCGAGTTTCCAGCGCTCGACCTGGTTGAGCCGCCCCGTCACACGGCAGGGGTTCACGAACCTCGTGGCCTGGTCGCGCCCGCTGAAGCCCACGCCGTAGGGACTTTCCTTGTCGTAGGGCATCAGGTGTCGAAGTCGGAATCGACGGTCACCAGGGGTCCTCCTCGGACAGTTCGAGTGTCGCCCACAATACATGACTAAAATGGTCAGGAATACGGCCGGACCTCGATTGAGGCTGCCTCCGACTGCCAGGAGCGCGTGTGAATGTTCCGTCGAAACCAGCGGCACTGCGACCGCCTGGTCGGCGGCGCTGAGCTCGATGCCACTCGGCGGGCCCCTCTACCTGGTCGGACTGGTGGTCGCGGGACGCCGCTGCCTCGTCGTCGGAGGCGGGACGGTGGCGACCAGGAAGGTTCGCTCGCTCCTGGAGTGCGGCGCCGCGGTGACCGTCGTGGCACCGGACGTGTCCGAAGACCTACTTCTTCTCGCCACGGCGGAAGCACAAGCGACCGACGGGCACTCCCTCGACGTCCAGCTACGCCCCTACGAGCGAGGGGAAGTGGCCGGCTACCAACTGGTGGTTGTCGCAACGCGCGACCCTGACGTCAACGCGGCAGTCTGCGAGGACGCCGCAGCGGCAGGGGTGTGGGCGAACAGCGCCGATGACCCGGCCCACTGCTCGATGGTGCTCCCGGCCATTTGGCGGTGCGGGCCGGTCACGGTTTCTGTGTCGACGGACGGCAGGAGTCCGGCACTCGCCAGTTGGCTTCGGACACGGCTTGCCGAATCCGCGGGCGACCACATCGGGCAACTCGCCATGCTCCTCGGCGAGGCCAGGCAGAGACTCCAAGAGGAGGGTCGCGCGACCGAGTCTGTGGACTGGCGGGCGATCCTCGAGGGACCGGTCACTGCGCTCGTGGCCGCGGGCAGGCTGACAGAAGCTGCGGCCGCGATCGGCGACGCGGTCGAGTCGCCGGGCGTGCTGCCTTGAGTGCAGGCGCATCTGACTGGCGCTGTCTATGGGATAGGGCGTGCGCAAGCTCCGCAAACTCGCCCTGGCGGAGCTTGCGCACGCCACGCTGGTTCGTCCCTGGAATAGGGACCTGAACCGGCAGCTGACGCCGGCCTACGAGGCCGGACGGCCGGCGGGGGCGCCGGAGGGGGGACCGGGTGTCGCGGGGACGTGGCTGTTTGCGTTGGCGTGGCTGCTGCCAGTCGCCGTCGTTGTGCCCGAGGGGGGACCGGGTGTCGCGGGGACGTGGCTGTTTGCGTTGGCGTGGCTGCTGCCAGTCGCCGTCGGCGAGCCCGAGGGGGGACCGGGTGTCGTCGACGGTGTCGTCGACGGCTGCAAGGTGGGACCTGTTGTGCTTGTGCTCGACTTTGTCGACGGCGGCTTCACGCCTGTGCAGTACTGGGCGACGGTCTCACCCTTGGCCGTCGCGGCTGCCGACAGGTTCCGGTCCGCGACCGAGTGGCTGGCTGCCTGGGAGCCGCTCGAGGCGGCATAGGCGGTGCACAGCCCGTAGAGAGCCGGGCCGCTGGCTGTGGGCCCAACCGCCTGGGTCGGCGGGGTGGTGGGCTTTGTGTGGGTCGAACCTGTGCCCCCCGCTGTGCCGCTGTCGGTGCTGTCCGACGCGGTGAGCCCTGGCTGGCCGGTCGAATGGGCAGGAGCGGGGACCGAGATCCCGAGGTGGGACAGTCCGTGGGAGACGGTGGACTGCAACGACGCCGGCAACGATCCGGTCGCGGCTGCGGCGGCGCCGCCACCGAGCACCACCGCGGCGGCGAGTGCGGCCGCCTTGGCCGAGAGCAGCTTGGTCAGCATGGGTCGTCGTCTCCTCTCATGGATGGAACCCGAGACGCTCGCATGCCCCTCGACAGCTGC
>DAIRCY010000047.1:0-4333 GCA_036796435.1 Acidimicrobiales bacterium | reverse complement strand
ACCGTGACGCCGATCGTCGCCGGCGCCTGGTAGGCCGCCAGGACGGCGACGACCTGTCCTTGTCCCGCCAGTTCGCCGGCATCCGCCGGCGCCTTGGCGGCGTGGATCAGACGGGCCACGTCCTGGAACCCGGGAGGGGCGTCGTCGGCGACGATCCTCCCGTCCAAGAACGAGTCGATCCCATGTGTGTCGAAGGGCAGCTCGCGCATCTCACCCTCTCCATGGTCCGAGAACCTCATCGCGTTACAGCTTTCTTCCCCCAGATCTCGGCAAGGCGTCGGAGAGCCCGGTGCTGAGCCACACGCACCGACCCGGCGGACCTCTCGAGGATGTTCGCCACCTGCTCGACGCTGAGCCCCGCCACGACCCGTAGCAGGACAACTTCGGCCTGATCGGAGGGGAGAGCACGCACCAGGGCCGCGACGGCGTCCTGAGCCGACAGGTTCTCGACGACCGTCTCGGCGGGGTCCAGGGAAAGGGCAGGGGCCAAGGGCTCTTCCGACCCGAGGAGACGGAGGCGGCGCCCGCGAGTCCGGTGATGGTTGGCGACCTGGTTGCGAGCCACCCCGAAGAGCCATGCTCGCAGGTCCTCTGCGTCACCTTCGAAGGTGGCGAGCACTTTGGCAGCAGCCAGCCAGCACTCGGCCGCGAGGTCCTCTGCGGCGTCGGGCGCGTGGTGGCGCAAGTAACGCAGCAGTGGCGGTTGGATCGCTTGGAAGAGCCGGGCCATTGCCCACTCGTCGCCGCGACGCGCATCGGCGAGCGCGATGTCGAGGTCGTCCGTGCTCACGACAGCCGTGGCGGGACGGCGCCACCAAGGGTCCCCTGCACCTGCTCGACTCCGAGCCGCACACCCCTCCTTTGTGGCCCGGGCAGTCCTGGGGTCCGACGGCGCTGCCCCTGGACGTGCGATGGGTCTGCCAATTCGTGGAGTGCGACGATGTTACTCAGCCCGGCGCACGCAGCCGCGGCCTCACGTGCGCGGAGCGCGGCGCAGCCAGATCGCGCCGCCGGGATTCTCCAGCATCGCGGGGAGCTCTGCTTCGACGACGTCGCGGTGGCGCGTCGCGAGGAGGTGGTTCCAAAGGAGGATCTCGAACGCGTCGTTGAAGAGCAGGAAGGCGTGCAGCAGATATGCCTCGTTCCATGCCCTTCCGCCCTCGACCCAGTGCTTCAGATACTCGAACGGCCAGAAGATGTCGTGCACGTGGACCACGACGCCCTCGGCGAGGACCGGGAGCACCTGGGTGTAGAGGTACACCGCATCGCTGCCCACCTTCGCCACGTGCGAGCAGTCGATGAACAGCACGTCGTTCGCCTCGAGCGCGGCGAACCGCTCGATGGACACCTCCTGGACCCCCTGTGCCAGCACCTCCACCTCGTCGCCGGGGCGGATGACGGCCCGCAACAGGTCGGGGTAGGGCTCGATCGCCGTGACGGAGAGCTCGGCGCCGAGGAACCGCTCGCTCACGTCGAGCGCCAGCGCGGTCGTGTAGCCGCTGCCGACTTCGAGGTACCGCCGGGGGCGGAGACGGCGCAGCATCGCCTGGAGCATCGAGGCGTCGCCGATGCCGTAGTTCGGGTTGTCCACGCCGTAACGGGTGGTCCCGCCCGGAACCTCCTCGAGCGGCGCCTCCCGAGCGAGAGCGGCCAGGGAGCGGAAGAGGGCGAGCTGCTCCTGCTCGCGCAGGTCGATGCCGGGCAGGGGCCGTGTCGGCGAGAAGATCGCCGCCGCGCGCCTCGACACGTCGTCAAAGTCGGGGACGGGAGAGTAGAAGTGGCCGGGCGGCACCTCGGTGACAAAGCGCGCGGCGCCCGCCGGGACGGCGATCTCCACGTGTTGCTCGGGCTGCGGCTGGTCCGCGGGCTGCGCGGGATCTTCACGGGGCTCCCGCAGACTGTGTCGGGCCGCGGCGACCGCTGCGGTCGCGGCACGTCGGAGCTCCTCGCTCCCCCGGCGATATCCCACCCGGCGGACGCGTGCCGCCAGACGACCGACGTCGCGCAATGCGTGGCGCGCCACGCCGGGTCGCTCGCCTCCGTTCGCACCGCCCACCGCCGAATGGTCCCACGCACCAGTCCGGACCACCAACGTGTCCGGCGCGTGGCACGGCTGCCTCAGGCGTCGCCGAGCCAGTCCTCGACCAGGGTGCCATCCTGCTGGGTGCGGAAGAGCGGGATCGCGCCGAGCGCCTTCACCATCTCGGCGTCCTCACCGAGTGCCCGTCGCCACTGCTCCCCTTCGGTGAGGAACGCGCCGACGACGACCGGCTCGGCGCCGGCGCGACGCAGGAGGTTCAGCGCGGCGCGCAGTGACGCACCCGTCGACACCACGTCGTCGACGACGGCGACCCTGCGGCCCTTGACCGCGTGGATGCGCGCCGGGTCGAGCCTGAGGGTCTGATCTGCACCCGTCGTGATGGAGCGGACGGGCTCCGCCCACGAATCGCCGAGGTGGATCTTCGGCGTCTTGTGGAGGATCACGTAGTCGTCGAGCTCGAGCGCCCGGGTCACCTCGATCGCGAGCGGAATCCCCATCGTGGCGACCGACACCACCACCTCGGGGCGGGCGTCGCGGAGCCGGTCCGCGAGCTCCCTGCCCGCGCGCTCGGAGAATGCGACCCCGTGGTCGACGCAGATCAAAAGGGCGATCGTGACGTCGGGCGCCACCTGCACGAGCGGCAGCTCGACCGTCTGGGAGCCGACGGTGGTCCGGTAGGTGCGCTCGGTGATGGCGCGAGGGTCGCGGACAGCGAGCCGCCGCCGCAAATGCCCACAACGGAGGGCGGTGACCCGCGGTCTACTGTCCTGCCGGCATCCCGGATGCTGCCGCGCCGACCCGCGGTGCGCCGGCGCAGCCCCCGGATTCAGCTCTTCGCCAGGAGCTCGGCGAAGCGCCGCGTGTCGACGTTGCCGCCGGAGATGACGACCCCGACGCGCTGTGCGCCCGGCGCCACCTCGTCGAGCTTGCCGGTGAGCACCGCGGCGAGGCCGGTGGCCCCGCTCGGCTCGATGACGAGCTTCAGCCGATCGAACGCGAACCGCATCGCATCGACGATCTCGTCGTCGCGCACGAGTGCGATCCCGTGCACGAGCCGGCGGTTGATCGAGAAGGTGAGCTCGCCGGGGATCTCGGCCGCCTGCCCGTCGGCGATCGTGCGCGGCACGGGGACCCTGACCCGCTCGCCGGCCTCGAGCGAGCGCTTCGTGTCGTCGCCCGCCGCCGGTTCCACGCCGACCACCCCGATGGCCGGGTGCATCGCCGCCGCGATGGTCGCGCAACCCGCGATCAGCCCTCCCCCGCCGACAGGCACGACGAGCGCGTCCAGCTCGCCCGTCTCCTCCAGGAGCTCGAGCGCCGCGGTGCCCTGCCCCGCGATCACGTGAGGGTGCTCGTAGGGCGGGACGAGCGCCATCGCGCGCTCTCTCGCAATCTGCTCTCCGATCGCGACCCGGTCCCCCGTGTACCGGTCGTAGGTCACGATCTCGGCGCCATAGCCCGCGACGGCGTCCGCCTTCGAACGCGGGGCGTCCTCGGGCATCACGATGACCGCCCGGGAGCCGAGCTCGCGGGCGGCCAGCGCCACCGCCTGGGCGTGGTTGCCGGACGAGTACGTGACGATCCCCGCCGACAGCTGGTCGGCGGAGAGCCGGGACGCTGCGTTGTAGGCGCCACGGAACTTGAAGGCGCCGACGCGTTGGAGGTTCTCGCACTTGAGGAACACGTGCCGCCGGACGAGCCCGTCGAGGGTGCGCGACCGGACGACGGGCGTGCGGTGGGCCACTGCCTCGAGGCGGGCGGCGGCGTCACGGACGTCGTCGGGGGTGACGGGGGCGGGGGTGTTGGCGGCGGCTGGGTCCCTCGTCATGGAGGGATGTCTACCGCCCCGGCGCCGGGGCTCGGACGAGTGATGGGCGGCGGGCGGGGGACGCAGGTCGTGGCACACTCGGGAGGTGAGCGCGACGGAGACCACTGCTGCGAGAGAGCCGATCGCCGAGGAGACGGCGCGCCGGTTCCTGGCCGTCGCGCTCGACGAAGCCCGGGCAGGTCTCGCCGAGGGCGGGATCCCCATCGGCGCGGCCCTCTTCCACCGTGACGGCACCCTCCTCGGCAGGGGCCACAACCGGCGCGTCCAGGACGGCGACCCCTCGGTCCACGCCGAGACGGACGCGTTCCGGAACGCCGGCCGTCGACGCGACTATCCGGACTGCGTCATGGTGACCACGCTGTCGCCTTGCTGGTACTGCAGCGGCCTCATCCGCCAGTTCGGCATCTCACGCGTCGTGATCGGTGAATCGCAGACCTTCGTCGGCGGCCACGAGTGGCTGGCCG
>DAIRCY010000046.1:0-18362 GCA_036796435.1 Acidimicrobiales bacterium | reverse complement strand
TCGCCGGCGCGGTGAACGGCATGATCTGCGGCCTCGTGGGCATCACCCCCGCCGCGGGATGGGTCGACGGCTACGGCGCGCTCGCGATCGGGATCGTCTGCTCCTCGGTGGTCTGGACGGCGATGGCCTTCCTGCCGAGGATCCGCCCGTTCTCGAAGGTCGACGACGCGCTCGGCGTCGTCTACACGCACGGCATCGCCGGGCTGTGCGGCGGCCTGCTCGTCGGGCTGCTCGCGAACCCCGCGATGATCGAGTACGGGGTGACCGGGCGGCACTTCGCAGGCAAGGGCTCCCTCGTCGTGCGGGGCCTCTTCTACACCGGATCGTGGCACCAGGAGTGGGAGCAGCTCCTCGCCGCCGCGTGGATCGTCTGTTTCACCGCGGTGATGACCGCCGCCCTCCTCTACGTGGTGAAGCTCGTGTGCCGCGGGCTCCGCGAGCGCGACGAGCTGCTCGAGGCGGGTGACTTCGCAATCCACGACGAACAGGTCGACCACCACCGGGTGCCCGCAGCGGTGCAGTGGCTCTCCGAGGATCAGCTGGCCGAGGTCGTCGACGCCATCGTCGGCGCGGCGGCCACCGTCCGCGCCAGCGACCGGGTCGGCGCCGTGGAGCCCGTTGCGGCCCATTCCCCCGAGGGTGTCGCCGTGGACGGCGCCGCAGCCGGCGACGACACCGGCTGAGCACCGGCCGAGCGCTGCACGGCGGGCGACCTGCGGCGTGCAGAATCGCGCGATGACAACTGACGTCCCGACGGACACGCCCGCCATCCCGACGGAGCGGCAGTTCGGGTGGTCGAACATGTTCGTGCCCGCAGAGGAGGACCCGCGGAACTTCGTCCCGTCGGTCGGCGAGCGGGCGACGCTGCTCGACTTTCTCACCGGGTACCGCCAGACGCTCGAGCTCAAGTGCCGGGGGCTCGACGCCGAGCAGATGGCCCGTCGCTCCGTGCCGCCCTCCGACATGTCACTCCTCGGCTTGGTCCGGCACATGGCCGACGTCGAGCGCCACTGGTTCAGACGGGTCCTCTCTGGTGAGGACGCGCCCGCGCGTTACCGGACCGAAGAGGACGGCGACGCCGACTTCAAGGGCGCGGCCGCCGACCCCGCCGTGGTCGAAGAGGCGTGGCGCGCCTGGCGCGAGGAGGTCGCGAACGCCGAACGTTGTGCCGAGACCTTCTCGGACCTCGGGGCGACCGTCGCGCTCTCCGAGGAGGGGGAGCAGGTCGCCGTCCGGGAGGTCCTCGTGCACATGATCGAGGAGTACGCGCGCCACTGCGGCCACGCGGACCTCATCAGAGAGCGGATCGACGGGCGCGTCGGCCAGTAGTGCTCAGCCGGCCTGTCTCGCCACCGCGTCCGCAGCGCGCTGTGCGGCCTCCGGATCGCCGAGGTAACCGGCCTCCTGGGCGTCGAGGTCGTCGTCGAACCGGTAGCGGAAGGGGATCCCCGTCGGGACGTCGAGCCCGGAGATGTCGGCGTCGGTGATCTCGTCGAGGTGCTTGCGGAGCGCCCGGATGCTGTTGCCGTGGGCGACCACCAGGACGGCGCCGCCACGCGCCGCCGCGAACTGCAGGTCCGGGACGATCACGTCGTCCCAGTACGGCAGCACCCTGACGACCACGTCTGCGAGGCACTCGGTGGCGGGCAGCACGTGCGAGGGGACGTCGCGGTAACGGGGGTCGCCCGCCGGGTGGCGGGGATCGCCGGCCGGGAGCGCGGGCGGGGGCACGTCGTAGCTGCGGCGCCACACCATCACCTGCTCGAGCCCGTAGCGCTCCGCGGTCTCCTTCTTGTTGAGACCCTGGAGGTCTCCGTAGTGGCGTTCGTTCAGCCGCCAGTGGCGCCGGACCGGGAGCCAGGGCCGGCCGGCGGCGTCCAGCGCCAGGTTGGCCGTGCGGATCGCCCGGGTGAGCACCGAGGTGTGCACGACCCGGAGGTCGAGGCCCGGCTCTGCGGCCAGGAGCCCTCCCGCGCGGACCGCCTCCTCCTCCCCAGCCGGGGTGAGGTCCACGTCGGTCCAGCCGGTGAAGAGGTTTTGCGCGTTCCACTCCGACTCGCCGTGACGAAGAAGGACCAGGTCGAGCACGTCGCAAGCGTAGGCCGCCCCGCCGCGGCCGCGGCAAGAACACGTCAGTCCGCGGCCGCGGCAAGAACACGTCAGTCCGCCAGCCACTCCTCCATGCCGAGGAGCTGGAAGACGCGCCGCACGGCGCCCCGAGCCCCGCGCAGCTCCAATCGGTGCCCCGCCCGCTCGATCTCCGCGCGGGCCTCCTCCAAGGCGGCGAGCCCGCTCGAGTCCATGAACGTGAGGCCGGAGAGGTCGGCCACCACCGTCGAGCCGGCGATGTCCACGAGGGCTTCCCGAGCCGAGGCGGCGCAGGACATGTCCAGCTCACCGGCGAAGCGCACGTAGTGCGTGCCCTCGCGGTCTTCCGTCGTGATCTGGAAGTCGGTCATGCTCGCCCCTACGCCACTCGCACGACCGCCCGAACCTGCGGTACGGCCAGCGTAAACGTCTGCAGCCTCCAAGACAAGGGCCTGCGACCAGGCCTTTCGTTTCCTTCCCCGATCGAACCATCAAAAAACCTGTCACGAGCTGACTCAAGTTAGCTATACTTGCTTCAGCAAGTCGTGAAGCGGTGAAGAAGTCAGTCGAGTGGCCGCGCCGGTGGGCGCGAGAGAGGCAGGTAGTGCGATGGCCAAGGCGGTCGGAATCGACCTCGGCACCACCAACTCCGTGGTGAGCGTGCTCGAGGCGGGGGAGCCCGTCGTCATCCCGAACGCGGAAGGGGCAAGGACGACCCCCTCTGTGGTCGGGTTCTCGAAGACCGGCGAGGTCCTCGTCGGCGAGGTCGCCAAGCGTCAGGCGATCACCAATCCGGACCGGACGATCCGGTCGGTGAAGCGGCACATGGGCACCACGTGGAAGGTCACAATCGACGGCAAGGGTTACACGGCCCAGGAGATCTCCGCCCGCATCCTCGGCAAGCTGAAGCGGGACGCCGAGGCGTATCTCGGCGACACCGTCAACCAGGCGGTCATCACGGTCCCCGCCTACTTCGACGACGCGCAGCGGACCGCGACGAAGGAGGCGGGCCAGATCGCCGGCCTCGAGGTGCTCCGCATCATCAACGAGCCGACCGCGGCCGCGCTCGCCTACGGGCTCGACAAGGAGGAGAAGGACCAGACGGTCCTCGTCTTCGACCTCGGCGGCGGCACCTTCGACGTCTCGATCCTCGAGATCGGCGAGGGCGTCTTCGAAGTGAAGTCCACCTCGGGCAATACCCAGCTCGGCGGGGACGACTGGGACCAGAAGGTCATCGACTGGCTCGTGAAGACCTTCAAGGACACCGAGGGCGTCGACCTTTCCAACGACAAGATGGCCCTCCAGCGGCTGAAGGAGGCCGCCGAGAAGGCGAAGATCGAGCTCTCCTCGGTCCAAGAGACGCAGGTCAACCTGCCGTTCATCACCGCGACCTCCGAGGGGCCGAAGCACCTCGACCTGAAGCTCACCCGGGCGAAGTTCAACGAGCTCACCCACGACCTCGTCGAGAAGTGCCGGGGGCCGTTCGAAGCCGCCATCAAGGACGCGGGCCTCAAGACCTCCGACATCGACCACGTCGTGCTCGTCGGCGGCTCGACCCGCATCCCGGCAGTCCAGGAGCTCGTGCACGACCTCACCGGCAAGGACCCCCACAAGGGCGTGAACCCCGACGAGGTCGTCGCGGTCGGCGCCGCGGTGCAGGCGGGAGTGCTGAAAGGCGAGGTGAAAGACGTCCTCCTGCTGGACGTCACGCCGCTCAGCCTCGGCATCGAGACCAAGGGAGGGGTCATGCACCGGCTCATCGAGCGGAACACGACCATCCCGACGAAGCGGTCCGAGGTCTTCACGACTGCCGAGGACAACCAGCCCTCGGTCGAGATCCACGTGCTCCAGGGCGAGCGCGAGATGGCGATGTACAACAAGACGCTCGGCAAGTTCCAGCTGGTGGATCTGCCGCCGGCGCCCCGGGGCATCCCCCAGATCGAGGTCACCTTCGACATCGACGCGAACGGGATCGTCCACGTGTCCGCACAGGACCGCGCGACCGGCAAGGAGCAGTCGATGACCATCACGGGTCAGTCGGCGCTCGCCAAGGAAGACATCGAGCGGATGGTGCGCGACGCGGAGTCCCACGCAGAGGACGACCGGCGCCGCCGCGAGGAGGCCGAGGTGCGCAACACCGCGGACACCCTCGTGTACCAGACCGAGAAGCTCCTTCGCGAGCAGGGCGACAAGTTCCAGGGCTCCGAGAAAGAGGACGTCACGAGCGCCCTCCAAGGGGTGAAGGACGCGCTGGCGGGCACCGACGTCGAGGCCATCAAGACGGCGACCGAGCGGCTCGTCTCGTCGAGCCAGGGCTTCTCGCAGCGGCTCTACGAGCAGGCGTCCCAGAACGCGTCCGCGGCCTCAGGCGGCCCCGCGGACGGTCCCGCCGGAACCACCGGCGGCTCCGACGAGCCCGCGGAAGGTGAGGTCGTCGACGCAGAGATCGTCGACGAGCAATGAGCGGGCGGCCCGATCACGCTGCGGCGCGGTGGGCCGATGACGCGGCCGAGGAACCGGAAGAGGCTCTGTCGACCGGCGTCGGAGGGGCCGAAGCCGGAGCCGGCGGCTCTGCCGACCGCGACGCCACGGTCGCGGAGACCACGGTCGACGACGCCACGGCTGAGGAGGCCACGGCTGAGGAGGCCACGGTCGACGGTGCCGCCGACGCCCTCGCCGAAGACGACGGCCCGGCGATCCTGACCGACGTCGCCGCGCTGAGCGCGCAACGAGACGAGTACCTCGAGTCGCTCCAGCGGCTCAAGGCGGACTTCGACAACTACCGCAAGCGCGTCGCGCGCCTCCAGGCCGAACAGTCGGCGCGCGCCGAGGCGAGCCTCGTCTCGAAGCTCCTCCCCGTCCTCGACAACCTCGACCTCGCGTGGGCCCACCTCGGCCCGCGCGGGGGCGGTGAGGACGCAGCTTCGGAAGAAGCCCGTGCCATCGCCCAGGCTCGCAGCCAGCTGCTCGACGTGCTCGGCAGGGACGGGCTCGAGCGTGTCGACGTGGTCGGCGTCCCGTTCGACCCCACCGTGCACGACGCAGTCGCGCACACCGAGCCGGCTCCGGACGGCCCCTCCGGTGCACCCGAAGAGGAAGCCGAGGAGGGGGAGGCTGCCAAGGCCGACGCGGCGTCCCACGCCGTCGCGGTGGACGAAGTGCTGCGGGCGGGCTACCGCTGGCGTGGCCAGGTGCTGCGGCCGGCCATGGTCCGCGTGCGGGGCTGAGCCATGGCTGCCCAGCGCGAGTGGTTCGAGAAGGACTACTACCAGGTGCTCGGCGTGCCGTCGACGGCAACCGACAAGGAGATCACCCGCGCCTACCGGAAGCTCGCCAAGCAGTACCACCCCGACGCGAACCCCGGGAGCGAGGAGCGGTTCAAGGAGATCAGCGCCGCCTACGACGTGCTCGGCGATGCCGCGCAACGCAAGGAGTACGACGAGGTCCGCCGCCTCGGCCCGATGGCGGGGGGGTTCGGCGGCGGGGGCTTCGGCACTCCCGGGGGTGGCACCTTCAGGGTCGAGGACCTCGGCGACCTGGGCGACATCTTCGGCGGCATCTTCGGAGGCCGCTCGCGCCGCCGCACCCGAGGGCCGCAGCGCGGCGCGGACGTCGAGACCGAGCTGCACCTCTCCTTCGCCGACGCGATCCACGGCGCCACGGCGTCGGTCAACGTGCCCGAGGACGTGCGCTGCCACACGTGCGGCGGCTCGGGCGCAGCGCCCGGGACGCCCACTCACACCTGTCCTCGTTGCAACGGACGCGGAACGCTCGACGACAACCAGGGTCTCTTCTCGCTGAGCACGATCTGTCCGAACTGCAACGGGCGGGGAACCGTCGTCGAATCCCCGTGCCCCACGTGCCACGGCACGGGAACCGAACGGCGAAACCGCGTCGTGAAGGTGCGGGTGCCCGCCGGGGTCGAGGACGGCCAGCGCATTCGCGTGAAGGGCCGCGGCGCACCAGGCCAGGGGAGTGCGCCCGCAGGCGACCTCTACGTGGTGGTCCGCGTCAGCGCCGACCGGCGGTTCGGGCGGCGCGGGCGGAACCTGACCGTGTCCGTGCCGGTGACGTTCCCCGAGGCCGCCCTGGGAACGACCGTGACCGTGCCGACGCTCGACGGCCCCGTGACCGTCCGGGTGCCCCCGGGCACCGCGCCGGGGACGCACCTGCGGGTTCGCGGCAGGGGTGTGGCAGCCGGCAGCGGCAAGAACGGAGCGAAGCCGGGAGACCTCCTCGTGCGCGTCGACGTCGTCGTCCCGAAATCGCTCACCGACGACCAGCGGGCGGCCGTGGAGCAGCTCGCGACCACGCTCGCTCCCGCCCGCAACGAGCCGGCGGAGGCATGAGGATGGCGGAGCTCGCAGCAAAGGGAAGGGGCGGGGCGAACGGCTCGCAAGGGCCTGCCGGCTCGCAAGGGCCTGTCGGCTCGCAAGGGCCTGCCGGAGGGCGCGTGCCGGGCGGGATGGCCCGCGCGACAGCGACGCCGGTCTACGTGATCTCGGTCGCCGCCGAGCTCGCAGGCGTCCACCCGCAGACGCTCCGGCTCTACGAGCGCAAGGGGCTCTTGGACCCCTCGCGCACGAGCGGCGGCTCGCGCCGGTTCTCCGAGCGTGACCTCGCGCGCCTCCGCAGGATCCAGGACCTCACCGCGGCCGGGCTGAACCTCGAGGGGGTCCGACAGGTGCTCGCGCTCGAAGGGGAGATCTCCCGGCTGCACGGCGAGCTCGAGCGGGTGCGCCGCGAGGCGCTCGACGCGATCCAGCGGCTCCACCGTCACTACCGTCGCGACCTCGTCCCGTTCGACCCCAAGCCCGTCCCCTACGTGCCCGCCAGACGGAGCAAGAGCTGACCGTGATCGTGAACCCGACGCGAATGGTGAGTAAGAACAGATCGAAGAGGAACCGCTGATGCCGATCGACCCGGAACGCTGGACCGTGAAGACGCGGGAGGCCTTCAACGCTGCGACGCAGCAGGCCACCGCGGCCCACCACGCGGAGATCACCCCCGACCACCTGCTCTCCGCGCTGCTCGCCGACCCCGAGAGCATCGCCCGCCCGATCCTCAGCCGCCTCGGCACGGACCCTGCGCACGCGGCACGCACCCTCGGCGAGCGGCTCGCGAAGCTGCCGCGGGCGGTCGGCGGCTCCGAGCCGAGCATGGCGCGCGCCACGCGCGAGGGACTCGAGCGGGCAGACGAGCTGCGGCGCGACATGGGGGACGACTACGTGTCGGTCGAGCATCTCCTTCTCGCGTGGGCCGACGCCCTCGGCGTGACCCGGGATCAGCTCCTCGCCGCGCTGCGCGAAGTGCGGGGCAGCCACCGGGTGACCTCCGCGACGCCGGAGGAGACGTTCCAGGCGCTCGAGCGTTATGGGCGAGATCTGACCGAGCTCTCCCGGCAGGGCAAGCTCGACCCGGTCATCGGCAGGGACGAGGAGATCCGCCGCGTCATCCAGGTCCTCTCGCGCCGGACCAAGAACAACCCGGTCCTCATCGGGGAGCCCGGCGTGGGCAAGACCGCCATCGTCGAGGGGCTCGCGAACCGGATCACCGCCGGCGACGTCCCCGAGGGGCTGAAGAACAAGCGGGTCATCGCACTCGACATGGGAGCGATGGTGGCCGGGGCCAAGTACCGCGGCGAGTTCGAGGAACGGCTGAAGGCCGTCCTGAAGGAGATCACCGACGCGGAGGGCGAGGTGATCACCTTCGTCGACGAGCTCCACACCATCGTCGGGGCGGGTGCCGCCGAGGGCGCGATGGACGCCGGCAACATGATCAAGCCGTTGCTCGCACGCGGGGAGCTGCGCCTCATCGGCGCGACCACCCTCGACGAGTATCGCAAGTACGTCGAGAAGGACGCGGCGCTCGAGCGACGCTTCCAGCAGGTCTACGTCGACCAGCCGTCGGTGGAGGACACCGTCGCGATCCTGCGCGGGCTGAAGGAGCGCTACGAGGTCCACCACGGCGTCCGCATCCAGGACGCCGCCCTCGTGGCGGCCGCGGTCCTCTCCGACCGGTACATCACGGGCCGCTTCCTGCCGGACAAGGCGATCGACCTCGTGGACGAGTCGGCGAGCCGGCTGCGCATCGAGATCGACTCGATGCCGACGGAGCTCGACGTGGTGACCCGGCGCATGCGGCAGCTCGAGATCGAGAAGGTCGCGCTCGAGAAGGAGACCGACGAGGCGTCGGCCGAACGGCTCGGCCGGCTCGACCAGGAGCTCGCTGAGCTGCGTGAGCAAGCGAACGCGATGACCGCCCACTGGCAGGCCGAGAAGCGCGCGATCGACACCATCCGCGCGCTCAAAGGCGAGCTCGAGGACCGCCGTGCCGCCGCGGAGCGGATGGAGCGCGACGGCGACCTGGCCGGCGCGTCGGCCGTCCGCTACGGCGAGCTGCCCTCCTTGGAAGGGCGGATCGACCAGGCGACGTCGGAGCTCGCGAAGCTCCAGGAACACCAGCGCTTCTTGAAAGAGGAGGTCGACGCGGAGGACGTGGCCGAGGTGGTGAGCAGATGGACGGGCGTCCCCGTCTCCCGTCTCTTGCAGGGCGAGGTCGAGAAGCTGATCCGCATGGAGGACTCCCTCCATGCCCGCGTCGTGGGCCAGGACGAGGCCGTCACCGCCGTGGCCAACGCCATCCGCAGGAGCCGGGCGGGCCTCTCGGACCCGAACCGGCCGATCGGCTCATTCCTCTTCCTCGGCCCGACGGGCGTCGGCAAGACCGAGCTCGCCCGCGCGCTCGCCGAGTTCCTCTTCGACGACGAGCGGGCGATGGTGCGCATCGACATGAGTGAGTACATGGAGAAGCACACCGTCTCGAGGCTCATGGGCGCGCCGCCCGGCTACGTCGGCTACGACGAGGGTGGACAGCTCACCGAGGCGGTCCGGCGGAGGCCGTACGCGGTGGTGCTGCTCGACGAGATCGAAAAGGCACACCCGGACGTGTTCAACGTCCTTCTGCAGGTGCTCGAGGACGGCCGGCTCACCGACGGGCAGGGGCGCACGGTGGACTTCACCAACACCGTGCTGATCATGACCTCCAACCTGCCGGGGGACCCGTACACGTTCTTCAAGCCAGAGTTCATGAACCGCATCGACGAGATCGTGCGCTTCCGCCCGCTCACCGAGGCGGACCTCGCGGTGATCGTCGGCATCCAGCTCGGGAGGCTCCGGCACCGGCTCGCGGAGCGCCGGCTGTCGCTCGTCGTCACGCCCGAGGCGGAGAAGGTGCTCGCAGCGAAGGGGTACGACCCCGACTTCGGCGCCAGGCCTCTGCGGCGGACCATCCAGCGCGAGCTCGAAGACCCGCTCGCCCTCGCCCTGCTCGACGGGCTCTTTCCCGAGGGGGAGACGGTGACCGTCGACGCCCAGGGGGACTCGATCACCCTGCGGTGACCCGCACCCGGGACGCCGACCGATGAGTCCGGCGCCCGGGGCCCGTCTCACACCCGTGGCCTACGCTCTGAGCGGGCGCATGCGGGGCCGGTCGCAAGACGAGTGAGGGAGGCAAGGATGAGCGGAGTACGTCTCTTGGTCGGCACGGCGAAGGGGGCGTTCGTCTTCACGTCCGACGGGTCGCGCCGGACGTGGAACGTCGAAGGTCCGCACTTCGCCGGCTGGGAGATCTACCACCTGAAGGGGTCGCCGGTGAACCCCGACCGGATCTACGCGTCGCAGTCGAGCTCCTGGTTCGGCCAGGTGGTCCACCGCTCCGACGACGGCGGCAAGACCTGGGCGACCGTCGGGAACGATTTCGCGTACGACGGCGAGACCGGGACCCACCAGTGGTACGACGGTACCCCACATCCGTGGGAGTTCGCGCGGGTGTGGCACCTCGAGCCCTCCCTCGACGACGCCGACACTGTCTACGCCGGCGTCGAGGACGCCGCGATCTTTCGCTCCACCGACGGCGGGACGACGTGGGCCGAGATGCCCGGACTGCGCGGCCACGGCTCGGGCCCCGAGTGGATGCCCGGCGCGGGTGGCATGGCGGTGCACACGATCATCCAGGACCCCAAGGACCGGGAGCGGATGTTCGTCGCCATCTCTGCGGCCGGGGTCTTCCGAACCGACGACGGCGGCAAGTCCTGGAAGCCGAAGAACAAGGGGTTGAGCTCCGAGTTCATGCCCGACCCGGACAAGGAGGTCGGTCACTGTGTCCACCGGATCGCCCAGCACCCGGCACGCCCCGAGACGCTCTTCATGCAGAAGCACTGGGACGTGATGCGCAGCGACGACGCCGGTGACACGTGGACCGAGGTGAGCGGCAACCTCCCGACCGACTTCGGCTTTCCGATCGCGATCAACGCGAACGAGCCCGACACCGTGTACGTCGTGCCCATCACGAGCGACTCGGTGCACTACCCGCCCGACGGCATGCTCCGCGTCTACCGCACCAGGTCCGGCGGCCACGAGTGGGAGCCGCTGGCCGACGGGCTTCCCCAGGAGCACGCCTACGGCAACGTGCTGCGTGATGCGATGGACGTCGACCATCTCGACCCCTGCGGGGTCTATTTCGGGACCACCGCGGGTGAGGTGTACGGCTCCGCCGACGGGGGCGACCACTGGACGGCGATCGCCGAGCACCTTCCACGGGTCCTGTCCGTCGAGGCCCAGGATCTGGCATGACGCAGGCGGAGCCGGCCCACGACGTGCGCGTCGTGCTGCCGCACCACCTCCGCACGCTCGCAGGCGTCTCAGGAGAGGTGTCGGTCGCGGTCTCCGGGACGGTCACGCAGCGCAGCGTCCTCGACGCCCTCGAGGAGCGCTTTCCGACGCTCGGCGGGACGATCCGGGACCGGGCGACCGACCGGCGGCGCCCGTTCCTCCGCTTCTTCGCCTGCGCCGAGGACCTGTCGTTCGAGCCGCCGGACTCGCCGCTCCCCGACGAGGTCGTCGCGGGTCGTGAGCCCTTCATCGTGCTCGGCGCCATCTCGGGCGGCTAGCGCCTGCCCGGGTACACTGCGGCGTAAGCCGAGTCAGGGGAGCAGCGTGCCGGCAACCGTGGTCGTCGGGACCCAGTGGGGCGACGAGGGCAAGGGCAAGCTGACCGATCTCCTGGCCAAGGAGATGGACGTGGTCGTCCGCTACCAGGGCGGCCACAACGCCGGGCACACCATCGTCGTGGACGGCGAGCGGTTCGCGCTCCAGCTCTGCCCGAGCGGCATCCTGTACCCCCACATCACGCCCGTGATCGGCAACGGCGTCGTCGTCGAGCCGGAGGCGCTGCTGACCGAGCTCGACGAGCTCGGCCGGCGCGGCATCGACACGTCGAGGCTCGTCGTGAGCGGCAACGCGCACCTGATCATGCCGTACCACCTCGAGCTCGACCGCGTGACGGAGCGTTACCTCGGGAAAAACGCGCTCGGCACCACCAAGCGCGGCATCGGTCCCGCGTACGCCGACAAGGCGGCGCGCGTCGGCCTGCGGGTGCAGGACCTGCTCGACGCGAAGATCTTCCGCGAGAAGCTCGACGTCGCGTTGAAGGAGAAGAACGCGGTGCTCGCCAAGGTGTACAACCGGCTGCCACTGTCGGCGGACGACATCGCGCAGCGGTACCTCGACGTGTACGCCCCCCGGCTCGCCCCGATCGTCGGCGACACGGTCGGCGTCGTCCACGAAGCGCTCGCCGCCGGGCGCCACGTGCTCCTCGAGGGCGCGCAGGCGACCTTCCTCGACCTCGACCACGGCACCTATCCCTTCGTCACGTCGTCGAACCCCGTCGCAGGTGGAGCGTGTACGGGGACCGGCCTCGGCCCGCGTGACATCGACCGGGTCATCGGGATCGCCAAGGCCTACGTCACCAGGGTCGTGGCGGGCCCGTTCCCGACGGAGCTCCACGGCGACCTGAGCGAGCTGCTCGTGGAGCGTGGCCGCGAGTTCGGCACCGTCACGGGACGCCGCCGCCGGGTCGGCTGGTTCGACGCAGTGCTGGCGCGTCAAGCGGTGCGGCTGAACTCGCTGAGCGAGATCGCGCTCACCAAGCTCGACGTGCTCGACACCATCGAGACGTTGCGGGTGTGCGTGGCGTACGAGTCGGACGGCGAGCGGTTCCGCCTCCCGCCGTACCACCAGTCGACGCTCCACCAGGTGACTCCCCTCTACGACGAGCTTCCGGGGTGGCGTACCGACCTGACGGGCGCCACCTCGGCCTCGGAGCTGCCCGCGGCGGCGAGGGACTACGTCCAGTTCCTCGCCGAGCAGGTGGGCGTGCCCGTTCGACTGGTGGGCGTCGGTCCCGGCAGGGACCAGTTCGTGTCCTTCGCCGCAGCGTGAGGCGCCCCCGCGTCTGCGTCGTCGGCTCGGGGGGGAGGGAGCACGCGCTCTGCCTGACGCTCGCCCGCTCCGCCGATGTGGTGGCGACGCCAGGCAACCCCGGGATGCCCGGGAGCGTGGACGGCGGCGGCACCATCACGACCACCGCCGCCCCGCCCGACGAGGTCGACGCGGACCTCGTGGTCGTCGGTCCGGAGGGCCCTCTCGCCGACGGCCTCGCCGACCGGCTCCGTGCCCTCGGCCGGCCCGTGGTAGGGCCCGGGGCCGACGGCGCCCGTCTCGAGGGCTCGAAGGCCTTCATGAAAGAGGTTCTCCTCGCTGCAGGGGTGCCCACGGCCCGCCACGGCGTCTTCACGAGAGCGAGGGACGCCGCCGCCTTCCTCGGTGAGCTGCCGGGACCGTGGGTCGTGAAGACCGACGGCCTCGCGGCCGGCAAGGGAGTGCTCGTCGCGTCGACGATCGAGGAAGCCGAAGCCGACGTCGAGGCGAAGCTCTCCGGCGCCTTCGGTGACGCGGGCCGCCGCGTCGTGGTCGAAGAGGGGCTCTCGGGCCCCGAGTGCTCCCTGCTCGTCCTCTGCGACGGCAAGTCCATGGTGGCGATGCCGCCGGCGCAGGACTACAAGCGTCTCGGCGACGGAGATGTCGGGCCGAACACCGGCGGCATGGGCGCCTACGCGCCGTACCCGGGAGTCGGGGACGCCGCGGTCGACGACTTCGTCGAGCGGGCGGTCGCGCCGGTGCTCGAGGAGCTCGTTCGCCGTGGCATCGACTACCGCGGCGTGCTGTACGCCGGGCTGATGCTCACGGTGGACGGCCCGCGCGTCCTCGAGTTCAACGTCCGCTTCGGGGACCCCGAGGCACAGGTGGTCCTTCCGCTGATCCGTGAAGACCCGTTCGAGGTGCTCCTCGCCGTCGCCGAAGGGCGGCTCGCGTCGGCGCTGCCCGAGGGGCGGCTCGCGCCCCCGCACGCCGCGGCCGTGTGCGTCGTCATGGCCGCCGCCGGCTACCCGGCGTCGCCGAGGGCCGGTGACGTCATCTGCGGGCTCGGCTCCGGCGGGCAGCTCGAGATCCCCGTTCCCGGGGTGACCGTCGTCCACGCCGGCACCCGGCGGGAGCCCGGCGACGGCCCGTACCAGGCCGGTGGCGGCCGCGTCCTCGGGGTGACGGCGGTCGGGGACGACCTCGCCACCGCCCGCGAGCTCGCCTACGCGGGCGTCGAGCGGATCACATGGCCCGGCGCGCAGTGGCGTCGCGACGTGGCCGGCGAGGTCGGGTCGTGATCCGCCGCTACAGCCCGCCCGACATGGCCGGGCTCTTCAGCGACGAGGCGCGCTTGGCGATGTGGCTGGAGGTGGAGCTGCTCGCCGTCGAGGGGCTGGCCGCCGTCGGGAAGGTGCCCCCCGGCGACGCGGCCGCCGTGCGGACGCGAGCCCCGAAGGTGGACGCCGCGTTCGTCGCTGACGTGGAGGAGCGAGAGCGGCTGACCGACCACGACGTGGCCGCGTTCGTGGACGTGGTCCAGGCGCGCATCGGCGGCGCGGAGGCCTCCTGGGTCCACTACGGCCTGACGTCGTCGGACGTGGTGGACACCGCGCAGTGCGCGACCCTCGCGCGCGCCGCCGACCTGCTGGTCGCTGCAGCGGGCGAGCTCGTCGCCGCACTGCGCACGCGTGCCGAGGAGCTGATCGACGTGCCGGTGGTGGGCCGGACGCACGGGATGCAGGCAGAGCCCACGACCTTCGGGGCGAAGTTCGCGTTGTGGGCGCTGCAGGCGGAGCGCGACCGCCGCCGCCTTCTCGCCGCGCGCGAGGCGATCGCTGTCGGCAAGCTCTCGGGCGCCGTCGGCACCTACTCGAACGTCGACCCCGCCGTCGAGGCGCACGTGTGCCGCGCCCTCGGCCTCGAGCCGGTGCCCGCCACCCAGGTGATCGCTCGCGACCGCCACGCGCAGTACCTGTACGCCTGCGCGTCGGCGGGCGCGACGGTGGAGCTGATCGCGACGGAGGTACGGCTCCTCGCGCGTTCGGAGACGGGGGAGGTCGAAGAGCCGTTCGCCGCAGGGCAGAAGGGGAGCTCGGCGATGCCCCACAAGCGGAACCCCGTACTCTCCGAGCGGCTCTGCGGGCTGGCGCGTCTGCTGCGCGGCTACGCGGGAGCGGGGCTCGAAGACGTCGCGCTCTGGCACGAGCGGGACATCTCGCACAGCTCCGTCGAGCGGGTGGCCCTCCCCGATGCCTCGCTGCTTGCGTGTTATGTCCTTCGCAAGGCGGTGGGACTCGTGTCGGGCCTGGTGGTGCACGCGGAGCGTGCGCGGGCGAACATCTCCGAGCTCGTGTTCAGCCAGTCGGTCCTCCTTGCGCTCGTGGACGCCGGGCTGTCGAGGGACGCCGCGTACCGCGTCGTCCAGCGAGACGCCAGGGAGTCGTCGACGACGAGCCGGCCGTTCCGCGAGGTGCTCGCCGCCGATCCGGAGGTTCCGCTCGACGCGCGAGCCCTCGACGCGGCGTTCGACCTCGAGCGCGTGCTGCGGCACCGCCGCCGGTTCCTCGACGCGCTCTCGGGGCTCGGCTGATGCTCCCGCTCCTCCACTCGGGCAAGGTCCGGGAGCTCTTCGACGTCGGTGACGGGGTGCTGCTCATGGTCGCGTCGGACCGGATCAGCGCCTACGACGTCGTGTTCTCGGAGCCCATTGCCGACAAGGGACGCGTCCTCACCGCCATGACCGCCTTCTGGACCGGCGAGCTCGCGGAGGTGGCGCCTGCCACCGTGTTGAGCGCGGACCCGGCGGAGATCGTCGAACGCGTTCCCGCGGCGGCGTCGCTGGCCGGAGCCGGCTGGTCCTCGATCGACGGCCGCGCGCTCCTCGTCCGGCGTGCAGACATGCTGTCCATCGAGTGCATCGTCCGGGGGTATCTGGCGGGTCAGGCCTACGACGAGTACGCGGCGAGGGGCACGGTGCACGGAACCCCGATGCCCCCGGGACTCCGGCTCGCAGACCGGCTCGATGAGCCGATGTTCACGCCCTCGACCAAAGCGGAGCAGGGCCACGATTTGAACATCGGCTTCGACGACGCGGTCGCCATCGTGGGACGTGCGGCGGCCGAGCGGGCGCGGGAGATCTCGCTCGGCCTGTACACGAGAGCCGCCGCCCGCGCGGCGTCGGCGGGCTTCGTGCTGGCGGACACCAAGTTCGAGCTGGGCTACGTCGATGGTGAGATGTGCCTGTGCGACGAGGTCGTCACTCCCGACTCCTCCCGCATCTGGCCGGCCGACCAGGTGGTGCCGGGGAGGACGCCGCCTGCCTTCGACAAGCAACCGCTTCGCGACTGGGCCGCGGCGAGCGGGTGGGACAAGCGGCCGCCGCCCCCGGCGCTTCCTCCCGAGGTCGTCCGGGCCACCTCGGAGCGGTACATCGCCGCCTACGAGCGGGTCACGGGACGACGATTGGCGGACTGGTACGGTGCGCGCCCATGAGGTTCGCAGCGCGGGTGGAAGTCCGCCTGCGGCCGGGCATCGCCGACCCCGAGGGCGCGACGATCGAGCGCGCCCTGCCCGCCCTCGGGTTCGAGGGCGTCTCGGACGTGAGGGCTGGCCGTTCCTTCCGGTTCGAGCTCGTCGCCGAGGACGAGCCCGCGGCACGTCGCCGGGCTGAAGAGCTCGCCCACCGGCTCCTCGCCAACCCCGTCATCGAGGACAGCGACGTGGAGCTGCACGCGCTGGAAGGCGCACGGGGGGACCAGTGACCGCCCGTATCGGCGTGGTCGTCTTCCCCGGGACCAACTGCGAGCACGACACGGTGACCGCGTTCGAGCGTGCCGGTGCCGACGCATTCCTCGTGTGGCACACCGACGAGCGGCTGGAGGGTGTCGACGGGATCGTGCTGCCCGGCGGGTTCGCGCATGGCGACTACCTTCGGCCCGGGGCGATCGCCCGCTTCTCGCCGGTGATGAGCGCGGTCGCCCGTTTCGCGGCGGAGGGGGGACCCGTCCTCGGGATCTGCAACGGGTTCCAGGTGCTGACCGAGGCCGGGCTCCTTCCAGGAGCGCTCGTGAAGAACCGCGGGCTGCGCTTCGTGTGCGCGCCGGCGCGGGTGCGGGTCGAGTCCACGAGATCCGTGCTCACCGGCGGCCTCGAGGCGGGCACCGAGCTGGACGTTCCCGTCAACCACTTCTCGGGGAGCTACACCTGCGACGCGTCGACGCTCGCCGAGCTCCGCGAGGAGGGGAGGGTCGTCCTGCGCTACGTGGAGAACCCGAACGGCTCGATCGACGACATCGCGGGGATCACGAGCCCCGAGGGCAACGTCGTCGGGCTGATGCCGCACCCCGAGCGCGCGAGCGACGCGCTGGTCGGCTCCGCCGACGGCCTCTTGTTGCTCCGCTCGATGGTCGCGGTCGCCGCGCTGGCGTCGCGCGCCGCGTGAGCCCGGCGTGAGCCCGTCGTCCGCCCCGGCGTCCGCCGAGCCTCTCCACAGGGCGCTCGGGCTGACCGACGACGAGCTCGGCCGCATCGTCGAGGTCCTCGGCCGCGCGCCCAACGAGATCGAGCTCGCGCTCTACGGCGTGATGTGGAGCGAGCACTGCTCGTACAAGTCGTCGCGTCGCCACCTCCGCCGCCTGCCGACGGCCGGCGAGCACGTGCTGGTCGGGCCGGGGGAGAACGCGGGCGTGGTCGACGCCGGCGACGGCATCGCGGTGGCGATCCGCATCGAGAGCCACAACCATCCCTCCGCCATCGAGCCGCACCAAGGGGCGGCGACCGGCGTCGGCGGCATCCTGCGCGACATCTTCACCATGGGCGCGCGCCCGCTCGCGGTGATGGACCCGCTGTTCTTCGGGCCGCCCGCCGACGCGCGCCAGGCATGGCTGCTCGAGGGGGTGGTGTCGGGCATCTCCTCCTACGGCAATTCCGTCGGCGTCCCGACCGTCGGCGGCGAGCTGACCTTCGACCCCTGCTACGCGGGCAATCCCCTGGTGAACGTCCTGTGCCTCGGTGCGCTGCCCGTCGACCGGCTCGTCCTCGGGCGGGCCTCGGGCGGCGGCAACCTGGCCGTGCTCCTTGGCTCCGCGACCGGGCGCGACGGCATCGGCGGGGTGAGCGTGCTCGCGTCGGCCGGCTTCAGCGGCGAGGCCGACGGGTCGAAGCGGCCGAACGTCCAGGTCGGAGACCCTTTCGAGGAGAAGCGGCTCATCGAGGCGTGTCTGGCGCTCCTCGACGCCGGCCTCGTCGTCGGGATCCAGGACCTCGGCGGCGCCGGTCTCGCCTGCGCGACGAGCGAGACGGCCGCCCGTGGGGGGGTGGGGATGGACGTGGAGGTCGACGCCGTCCCCCGGCGCGAGCCGCACATGGCCCCGTGGGAGGTGATGACCTCGGAGAGCCAGGAGCGGATGCTCGCCATCGTGACCCCGGGGGCGTGGCCGGCGGTCGAGGCGCTCTGCCGGCGCTGGGAGGTACGGGCCTCGGTGGTCGGCAAGGTGGTCGAGAACGACGGCAACGGGGCCGGCCGCCTCAGGGTGCTCGCCGGCGGCGAGGTCGTCGCCGACGTGCCGGCAGCGTCGCTCGCCGACGACGCGCCGGTCTACGACCGGCCGATGCGGCCGCCGCCCGACCTCGAGGAGTCCCGGGCCGACGACCCCACGACCAGCGAGGCGCGGGGGGACTGCACGGCCGAGCTCCTGGCGCTCCTCACCGACCCGAGCTGGGTCTACCGCCAGTACGACCACCAGCTCTTCTTGAACACGGTCGTCGGCCCCGGCGGCGACGCGGCGCTGCTCAGGCTGGCCGGCCCGGGCCTGCCACCGAGCGAGCGGGGAGTGGCGGTCACGACCGACTCCGCGCCGCGCTGGTGTGCCATCGACCCGAGAGCGGGGGTGGCGCTCGTGCTCGCCGAGTCCGTCGCCAACCTCGCGTGCGTAGGGGCGTCGCCCGTGGCCGTCGTGAACTGCCTCAACTTCGGCAACCCCGAGCACCCCGAGGTGATGTGGCAGCTCTCCG
>DAIRCY010000045.1:18453-18790 GCA_036796435.1 Acidimicrobiales bacterium | reverse complement strand
CGGCGGTGTTCACCAACACGGTGCCGACGAGCGCGTTCCGCGGGTTCGGGGCGAACCAGGCCCAGTTCGCGATGGAGGGGGTGATGGACCGGCTCGCCGAGAAGGCCGGGATCAGCGGATGGGAGATGCGCAAGCGCAACGTCGTCCACCCCGGCGACGTCTGGGGCCCCGGCCAGGTCATGGACGAGGGGTGTGCCGGCGCCGAGCGGTGCCTCGACGCGCTCGCCTCGCGCTACGAGGAGGCGAGGTCCGAGGGCAAGGCGGTCGGGCTCGGGCCCCGCCCCCCAAAAAAACGGCCCCGCGACGCGGGTCAAAAAGGGGGCCCCGGGGGGGGGGG
>DAIRCY010000045.1:0-18443 GCA_036796435.1 Acidimicrobiales bacterium | reverse complement strand
CTCAAGAACAGCGGCCTCGGCAACGGGTTCAAAGAGGTGACCCGGGCGGTCGTCCGCTTCGAAGAGGACGGCACCGTCGAGGTGCGGCACGGGTGGACCGAGATGGGCCAGGGCGTGCACACCGTCGCCCTCCAGGTGGCCGTCGAGGAGCTCGGCGTCGACCCCGCGCGGGTGGTCGTCAAGGTCGACACCTCGCGCGAGCTCGGCCAGGGGCAGACCACCGGCAGCCGGGGGACGCTCATGGGGGCGGGCGCGGTCGCCGACGCCTGCCGCGCCGCCGAGGCCGCCGGGCGCGTGCCGGGGGTCGACTACCTCGGCGAGTACCGGGTCGACTGGACCCACCACCTCGGCGAGGTGGAGAACCCGATCATCCACTCGGCCTTCGGCTATGCCGCGCAGCTCGTCGTCATGGACCGAGACGCCCTCGCCGTCGAGCGGGTCGTGGCAGCGCACGACGTCGGCAAGGCGGTGAACCCCATGCTGTGCGAAGGGCAGATCGAAGGCTCGGTCCACATGGGCCTGGGATACGCCCTGACCGAGGAGTTCCCCTCGGACGAGAGGGGGTTCCCGACGAAATCGACGCTCCGGTCACTCGGGATCCTGCGTGCGAAGGACGTGCCTCCGATCGAGGTGCTGCTCGTCGAGGTCCCCCAGCCCCGTTCGCCCTACGGCATCAAGGGGGTGGGCGAGATCGGACTCGTGCCCACGGCGGGCGCGGTCGCCGCGGCCCTGCACGACGCAGACGGGGTCTGGCGCACCACGCTGCCGATGCGGGCAGGAACGGCCGCCGCGGCGGCCGGCGCCTCTGCCGACGGCGACGCCGAGTGACACGGGCTGAGGCGAGGCCGTCATGAGGACCGCCCTGTACCTGCAGGACGCGCACTCGATCCGCGACGGCATGGAGTACGTCGCCTACGCGGAGTCGCGCGGCTTCGACGCCGTCTGGCAGGCCGAGAGCCGGCTCGTCCGGGAGGCCACGGTGCCGCTCGCCGCCTACGCGTCGGTGACCGAGCGGATCAAGGTCGGCTCGGGCGTGTCCGACTGCTGGTCGCGCAACGCGGCGCGGCTCGCGGCGACGTTCTCGACGCTCGACGACCTGGCGCCCGGCCGCGTGCTCCTCGGGCTCGGCGCGTGGTGGGACCCGCTCGCCGCCAAGGTGGGCATCACCCGCACGCACCCGCTCACGGTCATGCGCGAAGTGGTCACCGCTGTGCGTGCGCTGCTCGCCAACGAGACGGTGACGTTCCACGGAGAGTGGGTGCACCTGACAGGAGTGGAGCTGGACTACGTCTACCAGGACCGCCGGCCGAAGGACGTGCCGATCTACATCGGCGCGACCGGCGACAAGATGCTGGAGCTCGCAGGCGAGATCGCCGACGGGGTGGTGCTGAACTACCTCGTCTCGCCGGACTACAACGAGCGCGCCATGCAGCATCTCGAGCGGGGCCTCGGCACCGCCGGCCGGAGCCTCGAGGACCTCGACCGGCCGCAGCTGGTCGTGTGCTCCGTCCACGAGGACGAGACGACCGCGCTCGACATGGCGCGGCTGATGGTCACCCAGTACCTCGGACAGCAGCCGCACATCATGCGCGCCTCTGGCGTTCCCCAATCGCTCCTCGACGCGGTCGGCGAGGTGCTGACCTGGCCCGCCACCCACGAACAGGTGGAGGTCACGTCGAAGCTCGTCCCCGACGACGTGGTGCGGATGCTGACGGCCTCGGGGACGCCGGAGCAGGCGAGGGCACGGGTGGCGGACTACGTCGCGCACGGCTGCACCTGCCCGATCCTCTACCCGCTGGGCGACGTCAGGCAGATGATCGACGCGTTCAGCGGGTGGACACCGTGACCTACGGGTTCCGCGCCGTCCTGAACCCGCTCGCCGACGACGGGTCGGCAACGGGCGCCGAGGCGGCCACGAGCGCCGGCGCTGCGGAGGTCCTCGCCTTCCACCGGCGCCTCCCGGGCTACGCCCCGACGCCACTCGTCGCGCTCCCACGACTGGCTGCCACCCTCGGGGTGAAAGAGCTCCTCGCAAAGGTCGAGTCGACCCGCTTCGGGCTGCCGGCCTTCAAGATGCTCGGGGCCTCGTGGGCGACCTACCGCGCCGTTCGTCTCCGTCTCGCCGAGCAGGCCGGAGAATCGTCCGCCACAGGAGCCGCCGGCGACGCCCTGGACACCTGGACCAGCGTGGACGAGCTGGCGGACGCCGTGAAGCCGCTCCTCCCCTTCCGCCTCGCCGCGGCGACCGACGGCAACCACGGCCGCGCCGTCGCCCGGGTGGCCCGGTGGCTCGGCTTCGACGCTCGCATCTTCGTGCCGTCGGGCACCTCTCCGGCGAGGATCGACGCGATCGCAGGCGAAGGGGCCGAGGTCGTGGTGTCCGACGGCGGCTACGACGACGCCGTCGCGCGCGCAGCGGAGGAGGCAGGCCCGCGGTGCCTCGTGATCAGCGACACCAGCTGGCCTGGCTACGCCGACGTGCCGCGCTGGGTCATCGAGGGGTACGGCACCATGTTCTCGGAGATCGACGAGGCTCTCGCGGGCGAAGGGCACCCCGGGCCGGACGTCGTCGTCGTCCCGATCGGCGTCGGAGCCCTCGCCGCCGCGACCGTGGCCCATTTCAGGAGCGGCCCGCGCCGCGCCGCCGTGATCGGAGTCGAGCCTACGGACGCCGCGTGCACGACTGCGTCGGCGCTCGCAGGCGAGCTCGTCACGCTCACCGAGCCGCAGCAATCGATCATGGCGGGGCTGAACTGCGGCACGCCCTCACCCGTGGCGTGGCCTCGTGTCTCGACGGGGACGGCGGGGTTCGTCACCATCGACGACGACTGGGCACGTGACGGGGTCCGCTCACTCGCCGCATGTGGCGTCGAGGCGGGCGAGACGGGCGCTGCTGCGCTGGGCGGCTTGATGGCGCTCCAGCGGCAAGGCCGCGCCACCCCTCTTTCGGGGGTCGTCGGCCCGGACAGCTCGGTGCTCGTGCTCGTGACCGAGGGGGCGAGCGACGAGGCGGCATGGCGGGCGATCCTCGGTGCAACACTCATCGGCTAGCCCGAAGTGGGGCATCATTGGCGCCATGGAGGCTCCTGCAGGCGATCTCCTCGACCACCCGGCGACTGGCGAAGAGCTCGAGGGAGCGCTCGATTGGGTCCGCGAGTCGCCCGCCGACCACGGCCGGCTGGAGCTGGTTGTCCGTCGCCCGGCGGTCGACGAGCGCGAGCTGCTCGATGAAGCAGAGCTGGACGAGCACAGGGGCCTCGCGGGCGACAGCTGGCAGCGCCGCCGGAGCTCCGCGACCCCTGACGGGTCGCCCGACCCCGAGCGCCAGCTCACCCTCATGAACGCACGCATCGCCTCCCTCGTCGCCCGCAGGCCCGACCGGCGGGCGCTCGCAGGCGACCAGCTCTTCGTGGACTTCGATCTGAGCGTCGAGAACGCGCCCCCCGGGACGAGGCTCCGGATCGGCAGCGCCGTCGTCGAGATCACGCAGCCACCGCATCTCGGCTGTTCGAAGTTCGTCTCGCGCTTCGGCGAGGAGGCGATGCGATTCGTGAACTCGCCGGTCGGCAGGCAGCTGCGCCTCCGCGGCGCGCATGCGAGGGTGGTCGTGCCCGGCACGGTCCGGACCGGGGACCCGATCGACAAGGTCGTCCGCGCAGACGACGAGGAGGCGGGGTAGCCGGGCCGTGCAGATCGACGCCTTCGCGCACATCCTCCCGCCCAGGTACCTCGAGCGTCTGGATCGGGCCGTGAGGGAGGGGAAGCTGTCGGCGAGAGTCGAGGGCTACGCCCCGTGGATCCGCGAGGACCCCGCCCTCACCGATCTCGACGCCCGCTGGCGCGTGATGGAGCCGTTCCCCGAGTACCGGCAGGTGCTGACGCTGGCCGTCCCGCCGATCGAAGAGATGCCGGCCGACGAGACGCGGAGCGCGAGGGCGTCGGTCCCGCTCGCTTCGATGGTGAACGAGGAGCTCGCGGCGCTGGTCGCGCGGTATCCGGGGCGCTTCGCCGGCTTCGCGGCTGCGCTGCCGATGGGTGACCCCGAGGCGGCAGCGGCCGAGCTCGAGCGCGCCGTCACCTCGCTCGGCGCCTTCGGCGCACAGGTCCACACGAACGTCTTCGGCAAGCCCCTCGACGACCCGCTCTTCGAGCCTCTCTTCTCCGAAGCCGACCGGCTGGGGGCGACGCTCTGGATCCATCCGACCCGCAGCCCGCGCTGGACGGACTACCCGGTGGAGGACCGCTCGAAGTACGGCATCTGGTGGTCCCTCGGCTGGCCCTACGAGACCTCTGTCTGCATGGCCCGCCTGGTCTACAGCGGCGTCGTCGGGCGGTATCCCCGCCTGCGCTTCCTCGCACACCACGCGGGCGCGATGGTCCCGCACTTCTCGGGCCGGCTGGCCTCCCCGATCGAGGACGAGACGCGCGAGGAGGTCATGGCGCGGCTGACCGACACCCCCGTCGCGCTCTTCCGGCGCTTCTACACCGATACCGCGATGTTCGGCGCCGCCCATGCGGTGCGGTGCGCGGTGGAGTTCTTCGGCGCCGGCCACGTGCTCTTCGGCACCGACATGCCGCTCGGGGGTCCCAAGGTCGTGAGCGACACGATCGCGGACATCGAGGCGACCGGCCTCGATCCGAGCGAGCTCGACAAGATCTTCTCGGGCAATGCGCAGCGACTGTTCAAGTTGCAGGTCTGACTTCGGCGAACCAGAAGAAGGCGAACCAGAAGAACAGGGGGGAAAAGATGTCCCAGCTCGATCCACGGCCCGCTCCGGTGCCTGGCGCCGGCGGGCGCGAGAGCTACGAGCAGCTCGGCGAACGGCGGCTCTCCCTGCCCGACGTCGTCGCGCAGTCGGTCGGGTTCCTCGGGCCGGTCTTCTCCGCCGCGTTCCTGATCCCGCTCGTCGCCGGCATCATCAGCGCGACCGGCAAGGGGGGCGGCGTCGCCTCCCCCATCTCGGTGATCATCGCTGCCGTCGGGGTCTTCGCGCTGGGCTGGGTCGTCTCGCGCTACGCCAAGCGCATCCATGCCGCCGGGTCGCTCTACGACTACGTGGCTGAAGGCTTCGGCCGCAAGGCGGGTGCCGCCGCGGGATGGCTCTACTACGGCGGGATCATCGCCCTCGTCAGCGGGCTGGTCCTCTTGATCGGCGGCTACCTGCAGAGCACGATCGCCGCGGAGTTCAAGGTGACACCGCTGCCGAACTGGGCGTGGAGTCTCCTCGTCATCGCCTTCTTGTTCGTCGTGGCGTACCTCGGGGTCAGGATCTCGACGCGTTTCCAGCTCGGCCTGTCCCTCGTGTCGCTCTCGGTCCTGACGGCCTTCTTCATCTACGTGATCGTCGACCTCGGGAGCGCGAACAGCGCCAAGCCGTTCCAACCCTCCTCTGCGGCGGACGGGTGGTCGGGGATCTTCTTCGGCGTCCTCTACGGCGTCCTTCTCTTCGTGGGATTCGAGACGGCGGCCAACCTCGCCGAGGAGACGCCGCACCCGAAGCGCCACATCCCGGTCGCCGTCATGTTCACCGTCGGCTTCGCCATGGTCTTCTACGTCCTGGCCACCTACGCGGAGATCGCCGGCTTCCACTTCAGTCTGAAGACGCTGAGCGCCGCCGCGACAGCTCCGCTCTTCGCGCTCGGCGCCCCGAAGTCAGCCGGCGGCTACGGCAGTACCTGGGTGGACCGGCTCCTCGAGCTGGTCGTGCTGCTCGACATGCTGGCGGTCGCGGTCGGCTGCACGGTGTCGTCGTCGCGCGGGATCTTCGCCATGGCGAGGGACCGGCGGCTCCCGGCTCCTCTCGCGACGGTCTCGAAGCGGCACCGCACCCCCGTCGCGGCGATCGCCCTCGTGATCGGCGTGTGCCTGCTGTACATCGTGTTCAACCAGTTCTGGACGGGGCTCTTCGCCCTGCCGAAGACCCCCCACTACTTCGCGCTGTTCTCGTGGAACTCGACTTTCGGGGGGTTCGCCCTCGTCGTGGTCTACCTGCTCATGTCCGCAGGGGCACTGCGGACGCTCAGGTTCGACTCAGGACCCGTCCGCCTCGCCGTCGCGGCCGTGGTCGGCATCGTCATCGCCGGCGGCGCGATCTGGGGTTCCTTCTACAAGGTCTCGACACCGACGGTCCTCGCACCGATCATCGCGCTCGCATGGTTGGCCGTCGGGATCGCCGTGGCGTTCCTCGCAAAGGGGCGCGACGCTGCCGCCGACTCGCTCGGAGAGCTCCGCGACGACCAACCTCCGGTCGCTCCCGGCCACCCGGCACCGGCGCACGCGCCGGGCTGAACCGATTCGACGAAGACGCACCCCGATCTCGGGCCGGTGATCGCCGAAGGAGCGGGTCGGGAGCGCCTCCTCACCCGGGGTCGCCGCCTCGAGTGGGCGACCCTGTCGTGGAACGTCGTCGGCCTCGTCGTGCTTGCGATCGCCGCGATCGGCGCGCAATCCGTCGCGCTCGGCGGCTTCGGGATCGACAGCCTGATCGAGATCGGTGCCTCCAGTGTGGTGCTGTGGGAGCTCGCCGACGCTCACCATGCCCGCCAGGCGCGAGCGCTCAAGATGATCGGCGTTGCGTTCGTCGCGCTCGCCCTCTACCTCGCGGTGCAGAGCTCGCTCCTCCTCGTCTCGGGCGACCACCCGCACCACAGCTATCTCGGCATCGGCTGGACGGCGCTCACGGCGGCCGCCATGTTCGCCCTCGCCCGGGGCAAGGCGGTCACGGGACGGGCGCTCGAGAACCCGGTCCTGCAGACCGAGGCGAAGGTCACCACCGTCGACGGCATCCTGGCAGTCGCGGTGCTCGTCGGCTTGGTGCTCAACGCAGCGCTCGGCTGGTGGTGGGCCGATCCCGCCGCCGCGTACGTCATCGTGTACTACGGCGCCCGCGAGGCGTACCACGCCCTGCGCGAGCAGCCGTCTCCATGATGCGGTCCCGGTCCCGCCCCATGGTCCGGGCACCTCCCGGGGCTGCGTGTCCGAGGTGCGCTACTGACGGCGGCAACCCCGCGGGGCGGCGCTCGCGACGCGCGCACTGCGCGGCGGCCGATCTCGTCGCGCGTGCCTTGTCCGGAAGAGCTCCCGCCACCGCCTCGAGAAGCACGCAGCTCCGATCCGAGAGCGAGGGACGTGGCTCGCCGTGCGAGGAGACGCCCACGGAGCTGGCGCACGCGTCTCCGACTGCGCGGAAGGCGGGAGGCAGCCCTTCGTGCGGGTCGATGTCGAGGACGAAGTACGTCAGGTCGTCGTGGCAGCCGACCGAGGACGGCCCGAGTGGGAGCGAATTGAACGCACGGATGATCGAGGCAGCACGGCGCCCGGCCAGCACGACCGTCACCGGACCACCCGGTGGTGTCGTGACCGAGAGGGCACGGAACCCGGTCACCTCGACGAGACTTCCCGCCGCTGCCCGCTCCTTCGGAGAGCGGGGGGGCACCCACACCGTCTTTGCGTCGACGCGCAGCTCGCTTTTCGTCCAGGCGCCGTTGGTCGGTGCGACCTGATAGGTGAGCTCGGCCATGTACTCGTCTGGACCCGACACGGGGATCACCTCTGTGACGACTGTCACCACGCCATCGTGCGTCCCGTACCCGGAGGTGGCGGCGCCCTGCGGGAGGTGCGTGGCGACGTAGCGCGTGACTGTCCTTGGAGGCTCGTCATAGAGGTAGAACGCGTGTGCGTCGGAGACGCCGGGGATACCCGGCGTGGCGCCCCACCCTCCGAGCCATCGGACTTGGACGGTGCGGATCCCTCGGGTCGGTCGACCCCCGGGCGGCAGGGTGGCCCGCGCGAGAACCGTCTCGGCGAATGCCTGACGGTCGGGCGGTCCGGTCGGCGCCGTCGCCGTGCCGAGCACCGCGGCGCCAGCAGTGAGAAGCCCCACGACCAGCAGCAGGCCCACGGGACCGTACGGAGACCGCGTCAGCCGGTCCTCGTACGGGTGGCGACCACCGTCCGGATGGCTACCACCCGTGCTCGTCGAGCCACGCTGCCATCACCGCGCCGGTGACCTCGGAGTGCCAGAACTCCTGGAGGTGGCCGTACCCGTCCAGTCGGACCGAGGACCCCTGCCGGCAGCGGCGCGCGGCTGCCTCCAGCGCGGGCTCGTCGATCTCCTCGGAGCCGCAGATGAGCAGCGTCGGAACGGTGACGCCTGCAAGGGTCTCCCACAGGGGCTCTGCCTTCTCGCCGGCGACGAGCGGAAGCGCGAAGGCGTCGTCCGAGGTCTCGCACAGGTTCTCTACGAGCCAGTCCGGCGGCGTCTCGGCTTCCGCGGCGGCCATCTTTTCGATGAGCGTCCTCACCCCGACCTCCCGCACCATCTGGGGCACCGGGTTCTCCGTCTCGCTGTCGCCGGCCTCGGGGCAGAAGCCCAGACCGATGAAGCCGAGGCACCGATCGGGATGGGTGCGCGCCGCTCGGCACAGCACGCCGGCTCCGGCGGAGTAGCCGATGAACGCCGCCCGCTCGACGTTCGCCTCGTCGAGGACTGCGATCACGTCGCCGACGAAGTCCTCCGGCCGGTACCCCTCGACACTTTCGGGAGCCGTGCTCTGCCCGTGCCCGCGGTGGTCGAGAGCAAGAAACCGCCGGGACCCGAGCGTGTCGTAGTACCCGGCGCGCTGCCACATGGTGAGGTCACCGCCCGCTCCGGTGTGCAGCAGCAAAGGGGTTCCCACCCCGTCGTCGGTGAAGTGGATCTTGACCTGGCCGGGACGCAGGACCTGCGGCACGGCCCCAAGCGTAGACCGCACGAAGATCTTCGGCCCCGTCCCACGCCCGGCGCCCGAGCCTGCGGTCGAAGCAGAGCCGCTGCAGGTTCCTAGGTACCCGTCGCTGCAGTTCACCTCACCCGATGGACCGACCTTCTCGAGAGCTGCGAAGGCGATCAGGCCCTCTCCACATCCGACGTCGAGCACGCGTAGAAGCTCGGGGTCACCACCGATGATGTCACGACAGTCCTGCTGTCTAGGATCCTCGGCTGACTGAGCCACCGCGGGCAAGGAGCGACCGGATGACGAAGTACGTGATCTCCTTCGGTGCCCACGCGATGGATCACATCCCCGACGAGGACATGCCTGCCGTCGCCAAAGCCGCGCACGCGGTCGTCCAGGAGGCTCTGGACGCCGGCGTCTACGTCCTCGCGGGTGGTCTCGAAGACGAGAAGGCGAGCATCGTGGCCAGCGACGGGACGGTCACCGACGGCCCGCACCCCGACATGATCACCGGGCTCACGGTCGTCGAGGTGTCGTCGCGCGAGGAAGCGCTCGAATGGGCCGCGAGGATCGCGGTCGCCTGCCGCTGCGCTCAAGAAGTAAGGGCGATCGGCCACGACCCTGAGCTCGACGCGATGCTCCGTGAGGCCGGCACTCGTCGACGGCCTGACGAGTCCTGATCGAAGCTGGTCCCGCTAGCCGAGGATCTGCTTGGCTATCACCGCCCTTGACAACCAGGGCACGGTCGGCTCTCATGGCCGCCTCGCCCCCGGGACGAGAGAGGAAGTGGGAGGCGTCATGCCCAAGTACCTGATCCAGGTGTCGCTCACGACCGAGGGGCTGCGGGGCCTCTTGGCCGAGGGAGGCACCACGCGCCGGGCCGCTGTCGACCAGCTCGCCGAGAGCATCGGGGGCAAAGTCGAAGCCTTCTACTACGCGTTCGGCGAGCACGACATCTACGCGATCGTGGAAGCGCCCGACAACGCCTCGGGCGTCGCTGCCAACCTCGCCGTCGCTGCCGCCGGCATCGCGCGGACGAGCACCGTCGTGCTCCTGACGCCAGAGGAGCTCGACGAGGCGGCGCGAAAGGCCACGAGCTTCCGCCCGCCGGGCGCCTGAGGAGCACGCACGCGACCAGCCGACGAGCCGCACCTGCGCACGCCCGTCGGTACGCCGAGGCCGTCCCCAGCTGTGTTCGCTCACCTACTGCGCTCGGCCTCGAGCGTTTCTGCGACGTGGTACGGCACGGCGGATCGGAGTCAGTCTCTGTCGGGGGGTTGCCGTGAAGAAGTACGACTACATCGTGGTCGGAGCCGGATCTTCGGGAGCCGCCATGGCCGGTCGCCTAGCCGAGTCCGGGCTCGGTTCCGTCCTCCTGCTCGAAGCGGGGCCCGACTACAGATCGGCCGAAGCCCCGCCCGAGATGCGTCAGGCGAATTCTATGGCGCTCATGGACCAAGATCGCTTCGGCCGATTCTGGTGGGACTCCTCCGCACGGATGACGAGGGCACAAGAGCCGCAGCCGTGGGGGCGAGGCAAAGGACTGGGTGGCTGCTCGGCGGTAAACGTCCAGGTGGCGATACGCGGTATTCCGGAAGACTACGACGGGTGGGCGGCCGCCGGCTGCACAGGCTGGGCCTACGAGGACGTCTTGCCAAGCTTCGTCCGTCTCGAGTCGGACCGGGATTTCCCCGATGCCGCGTATCACGGATCGGCCGGACCAGTCCCGATCGAGAGGCCCGGGCGCGACCTCATGGGGCCCGTGGACGTCGCGTTGGCCGACGCCGCGACCGACATCGGCTACGGATGGGCCGACGACCACAACGCGCCCGAGGCCACCGGCGTCTCTCCGGCCGCGCACAACAGCCTCTCGGGCACTCGGGTCTCGACCAACGACGCCTACCTCGAGCCGCATCGCGATGGGGGGAGGCTCACCATCATCGGCGACGCGTTGGTGGACAAAGTTCGCATCGAGCACGGATGTGCGGTGGGTGTGCACGTGCGCGTGCGTACCGCCGACGGTGCAATGAGTTGGAGAGACATCGACGGCGGAGAGGTGCTCCTGTGCGCCGGCGCGGTCTACTCGCCGGCAATCCTGATGCGCTCGGGGATCGGGCCGGCGAGCCATCTGCGGTCGTTGGGCATTCCTGTATGCCGGGACTTGCCCGTCGGCTCAGCAGTCAATGAGCACCCCGCGATCGACCTTTCGCTCATGCTCAGAGATCCGCCTTCCCCAACGCCCGACAAGTTCGCGGTGAGCTGCATCGCAAGGTTCAGCTCGGAGCTGGCGGGGGCAGGCCGCAACGACATGGGCTTCGGGTCGTTCAACCTCTTCTCCCCGCGCGACGGTGGCCCGGCTCGTGGCGTCATCTTCGTCACCTTGTTCCAGTCCTTTTCACGCGGGACCATTCGCTTGCGGTCCGCCGATCCTGCCGCGCACCCCGACATCGACTTCAACATGCTCTCCGACGAGCGAGACATCGAGCGCATGCGCGCCGGTGTGCAGCGGCTCTTGGAGTTGTCGGCCCAGCCGGCCGTGCGCGGAGCGGCGACGCGGAGCAGCATCGGGGATTTCGACCCTGCGGACGGACTCCCGACCGATCTCGACGGATGGCTCTTGGCGAATTGCGGGACCATCGGACACCCGTGCGGAAGCGCACCGATGGGCGCGGCGGACGATCCGGCGGCCGTCTTGGACGCCGATTGCAGAGTGCTCGGACTGCAATCCCTGCGGGTCGTCGATGCGTCGTCGATGCCGAGCACCCCCAGGGCGAACAACCACCTGAGCTGCGTGATGCTGGCTGAGCACATGGCGCACCGCATGCTCCATTCCTGACGATGCAGCCGAGGCGGGCGGGAGCGGACCAGAATCGTCGGAGATCGGAATCGACTCAGCGTAAGGACGCGTTCTCCATGGAAAAGTAGGGGGACTATCCGTCAGCCCAGGATCTGCTTTGCGATCACCACGCGCTGGATCTGGTTGGTCCCCTCGTAGATCTGGGTGATCTTGGCGTCGCGCATGTACCGCTCGACGGGGAAGTCCTTCGTGTAGCCGTACCCTCCGAGGAGCTGGACGGCATCGGTGGTGACCGACATCGCGGTGTCCGAGGCGAAGCACTTCGCCATCGCCCCGAGCGTCGCGAGCTCGTCCGCAGGGTCGTCGTCGACGAGCGAGCACGCCCGGTAGACGAGCGTGCGGGCGGCCTCGGTCCGCATCGCCATGTCGGCGAGCATGAACCGCAGGGCCTGCAGGTCCGCGATGGGCGCACCGAACGCGCGGCGATCCTTCATGTACCCGGCCGCGTAGTCGATGGCGCCCTGGGCGATCCCGACCGCCTGCGCGCCGATGGTCGGGCGGCTCCGGTCGAGGGTGTGCATGGCGATGTGGAAGCCGCGTCCCTCGGCGCCGACGAGGTTCTCGACGGGGACCCGCACCTCGTCGAGCACCACCTCGCCGGTGGGGCTCCCCCGAAGGCCGAGCTTGTCCTCGTGCTTGGCGATCTTCACGCCCCAGTCCGCCTCGACGACGAAGCAGGAGATCCCGCGGTGGCCGGCCGTGGGATCGGTCTTTGCGAAGACCGTGTAGACGTCCGAGATGCCGGCGTTGGTGATCCAGTACTTCGTGCCGGTGATGACGTAGCTGTCGCCGTCGCGGACGGCCCTCGCCGACATGGCCGCGACGTCGCTGCCCGCGTCTGCCTCCGAGAGGCAGTAGCTCGCTTGGATCTCCCCCGACGCGACGCGGGGAAGGTACCTGCCCTTGAGCTCTTCTGAGCCCCAGTTCATGACCGGAAGCATGCCGAGCTTCGAGATGAGCATGGTGACCGACGTCGAGGCGCAGACCCTGGCCAGCTCCTCGGCCATGATCGCCTGGGTGACCATGTCGGCGCCGGCGCCGCCGTACTCGGCGGGGATGCCGAGGGAGGGGAGCTCGAGCTCCCGGCACGCCTCGAACGACTTCCACGGGTACGTCCCCGTCCGGTCGGCCTCCGCGGCGTTGGGAGCGATCCGGTCCTCGCAGAACCGCCGCATGGTCTTCCTGAACTCGCGGTGGACGTCGCTGAGCGTGAAGGTCATGGTCCGATCCTACGGACGGGCAGGCGGCTGGCCCGTCACCCGCTCGCCTCGAGGTGGCGCAGGACGAGGCGGCTCAGCTCCGCCGGGGCCTCCTCGGGCACCCAGTGGCTCACGCCCTCGAGCACGACGAGCGCGTACCGTCCCGCCACGTACTCGGCCGTCCGTTCGGCCGCAGCCCTTCCGAAGGCGACGTCGCCCGTCGACCACACGTACAGGGTCGGGACGACGACGGGGGCCACCTTCGGGCCCGCCGCGTCCGGGTCGAGCGCCCGGTACCAGTTGAGGGCGGCCGTCAACGCGCCGGGACGGCACATCGCCGCCACGTACTCGCCGGCCACCGCGGGGGCAAGCCCGCTCGAGACGAGCATGCGCCGCAAGCCCTCTCCGGCGCCGACCCCGCGGTCCCCGCCGTCATCGTGCGCCTCGCGGGCCTCGCGGGCCTCGCCGTCGGGGCCGAGAAGCAGCCGCTCCGCGTCGACGGGGCGGCGGAAGGTCTCGATGTAGCCGAGGCGGCGGACCTGGTCCTTGTCGCCCGACGCCACCACCGCCGCGAGGGCGGCCGGGTGCGGGGTGGAGACGGCGGTCAGGCTGCGGACGGCGGCCGGGTGGGAGGCGCCGAGGTGCCAGGCGACCATGCCGCCCCAGTCGTGGCCGACCACGTCGACGGGGCCGAGCTCCATGGCGTCTTTGAGCGCGAGCACGTCGCCGACGAGCTCGGGCATCCGGTAGGCCTCCACCGGCTCGGGGCGGGCGCCGGGCGAGTACCCCCGCTGGTCGGGCGCCACGGCGCGGTAGCCGGCGTCGGCGAGTGCTGCCATGAGGGGCAGCCAGCACGTCGAGGACTCGGGGAAGCCGTGCAGCAGGACGACCGGCCGGGCGCCCTCGTGCCCCGAGACGCGCACGGAGAAGCGAAGCCCGTTGGCGTCGACCTCGATGAGCTCGGCGCCGGCGTCAGCTCGCACCGACGAGGGCCGCCCACTCGTCACGGCGCGCCGCGACGTCGTGCGCCGAGAGCCGAACCGCGTCCTCGGGGACACGGTCGACGAGCGCGCGCTGGACGGCGTACTCGCGAGCCGCCGACGAGAAGGCGAGCCGTCGCGCCTCGACCAGTCCCTCCGGCGGGTCCTCGTCGAGGAACCCCCACAACGCGAGGGCAGCCTCCACGTCGTAAACCGTCGGTGCGCGCCCGAAGAGGGCCGAGCGCCGCGAGGCGAGCATGGCGACCCCGACGACGACGTCCTCCTCGGTCTCGCCGGGCCGAAGGTGGAGCCGGTCGCAGAAGCGGCGGGCGAGCCCGAGCGCGTACCCCTGGTCGGGGCCCGGCGTCCCCCGACCTCTCCCTCCCGGCCGGGCGGGAAGCCGGAGCTCCGCCGGCCGGTCCGCGACCCACGGCCCGGGGTCCTCCAGGCGAAGCGACGGCCGCACCTGGTCCGCCTCGGAGATGGGGACGAAGCTCGGCTGGGTCATGGCGGGGCCGACGTTACTCGTCAGTCGACCACGTCAGTCGACCACGTCAGTCGACGAGGTGGAGCCAGTCCTTGTACTGGTCGAGCTCGCCGCGCACCGTCGAGAAGTAGGCGCGCTGCAGCTCCGTCGTGAGGGGGCCGCGCGTGCCCGAGCCGACCACTCGGTCGTCGACCGCGCGGATGGGGGTGAGCTCGGCCGCGGTGCCGGTGAGGAACGCCTCCTCGGCGAGGTACAGGTCGCTGCGGATCAGCGCTTCGTGACGGACCTCGATCCCCATGTCGCGCGCGAGCACCTCGACGGTGTCCTGGGTGATCCCGTCGAGAGCGCCTGCGTCCGAGGTCGGCGGCGTGAGGAGCACGCCGTCGCGCACGATGAAGATGTTCTCGCCGGAGCACTCGCTCACCCGTCCGTCGGAGGTGAGCAGCACCGCCTCGTCGTAGCCCGCCTTCACCGCCTCGATCTTGGCGAGCGACGAGTTCACGTAGCTCCCGACGCTCTTGGCGGCAGTGGGCATGGCGTTCGGGTCGTGACGCCGCCAGGAGCTGATCTTGAGCGAGACCCCGCGGGCGAGCGCCTCCTCGCCGAGGTAGGTGCCCCACGGCCACGTGGCGATCGTGACGTTGACCGGCGACGGCAGCGGGTTCACCCCCATCTCGCCGTAGCCGAGGTAGACGAGCGGGCGGAGGTAGCAGCCGTCGGGCATGTCGTTCGCCCGTGCGACCTCGACGGTCGCGTCGACGAGCTGGTCCACCGTGTAAGGGACGTCGATCATGAGGATGTGCGCCGACGCGAGCAGCCTGCGGATGTGGTCGCCGAGACGGAAGACGGCGAGCCCCTGTGAGGTCGGGTACGCGCGGATGCCCTCGAAGACGCCGGACCCGTAGTGCAGGGTGTGGGAGAGGACGTGGACCTTCGCGTCGGCCCAGTCGACGAGCTCGCCGTCCATCCAGATCTTCTTCGTGGGGGTGATCGGCACGGTTCAAAGCCTTTCTGCGATGGCGTCGCCGATGGCGGCGGTGGTGGGGGGAGGGGACGAAGAAGAGGGGTCCGAGTCGGCTCCTCGAGACGGCGGCGCGGCGGCCTCCACGAAGCTCTGCGCGGCCTTGTGGATGCGCTGCGCGGCGTCGGTCTCGCCGAGATGCTCGAGCATGAGCGCAGCGGAGACGATCGCCGCGACGGGGTTGGCCCGGCCGGTCCCCGCGAGGTCGTGGGCCGCGCCGTGGACGGGCTCGAACATAGAGACCGCCCCGGGGTGGAGGTTGGCCGACGCCGCGTAGCCGATCCCCCCGCACAGCGCGCCCGCGAGGTCGGTGAGGATGTCACCGAACAGGTTGTCGGTGACGATCACGTCGTAGCGGTCCGGGTGTTCCACCAGGTGGATGCACGCCGCATCGACGTGCTGGTACCCCGTCGCGACCCCCGCGTACCCGGCCGCGACGTGGTCGAACGTCCGCTGCCACAGGTCGCCCGAGAAAGTGAGGACGTTCGTCTTGTGCACGAGGGTGAGGCTCCGCCCGGGCCGACGGCCCGCGAGCTCGAACGCGAAACGCACGATCCGCTCCACGCCCATGCGGGTGTTCACGGAGCCCTGGGTCGCGACCTCGTCGGCGGTCCCCTTTCGAAGGAACCCGCCCTCGCCCGCGTACGCGCCTTCCGTGTTCTCGCGCACGACCACGAAATCGGCCGCGCCCTCGGCGGCGCGTGTCGCGATCGAGCCGGGCGCGGCGCGGAACGGACGGAGGTTGACGTAGAGGTCGAGCTCGAAGCGGAGGCGCAGGAGCAGGCCCCGCTCGAGGATGCCGGGCGGCACCGAGGTGTCCCCGATCGGTGGGCCGACGGCGCCGAGGAGGATCGCGTCGTGGTGCCGCAGCTCCTCGAGGACCGAGTCCGGGAGCACCTCCCCCGTCCGGCGGTAGCGGCCGGCGCCGAGGTCGTAGGAGGTGGTCTCGAGGGCGACCCCCGCCGCCTCCACGACCTTCATGGCCTCGGCCAGCACTTCGGGGCCGATGCCGTCCCCCCCGACGACCGCCACCCGGTGCGGCGTGCGCGCCGGCCGGTCGCTCTCTGCGCCGAGCACGGTCGGCGCCAGCGGTCGGAAGGGGCGGGTCTGCATCGGTGGGGCTCTTTCGGGCCTTTCTCTGTTCTTTTGTTCTTCTGCTCTTCTGTGGGGTGTTCCCCTGCGGGGCTTCTTGCCGGGACGAACCGGGCCGGAAATGCAACGACCGCCCACGAGGTGGACGGTCGAAGGCGCGCACGGGCTCGGCGCGCCTAGGCGATGGCTACCTCGCAGAGGCTCTTGCTCATCGCCGTTCAGTCTCCCGTAGCGGGAGAACCGGCGTCAACCGACCTCAAAGGTCGGCGCCCATCTGGTCGACGGTGTGCTGGGTGACCGCGAGCACGCCGCCGAGGATCGTGAAGTGGCTGACCACGGTCCCCCCGATCCCTGCCGTGCCGGCCGTGTGGAGGAACGAGGTGAGCGGCACGCCGACGGTCGTCGGGTTCTCGACGAGCAGGAGCGGCTCGGGGGAGGTGGAAGACGGCCCGTCCGCCGCGACGACCGCGCCCGCCAGTCCGTCGCTGAAGCCAGTGCCCTGGGCCACCGTCACGTCGCCGGTCCCGCGCCACCCCGCGCCTGTCGGAGACGGGGACGTCTCGAGCTTGGCCAGCTCGACGGCAGTGTCGGTGGCATCGCGTCCTGCGACGCGGAGCACCGAGACTCCCATCCCCTCGAGCGCGCGGACGACGGCGTCGGACACCGCGAACGGCCCGCCGACCACGAGCACCTGGCTCACGTGCAGCGCGGCGATCGCTGTGGCGGCCTCCGGGGAGAGCGACGACGGGGTGGTGAGGAGGATGGGCAGCCGCTCGGCGTAGGCGAGGGTGCTCGCCGCTTCGGCGTCCTGGAAGCCGGTCCCCGTCGCGAGCACTGCCGTCGGCAGCGCGCCGCTCGACGACGCCGCGCTCGACGCCAGGCCCGCGGTGTCGTTGAACTTCCCGTCACCTCCTGTGGCGTTCTTCCCGGCGTAGGCGCCCGAGAGGTCCACGCTCCCGATCCCCCCTGCCGCCGCCGCGGTCGCGATCTCGGCTGCCGTCTTGTAGGCGGTCGGCCCGGCGATCCTCCTGACGGTGATGTCGCCACCGCTCTGTGCACCCCCGCCGCAGCTCGTCGCGGGCGTGGCCTCGAGAGCGGAGACGACCGCTGTGCTCACCGCGTACGGCCCGCCCACGACGGTCACGTGGGTGATGCCTTCTTTCACCAGAGCCGCTCGGGCCGGCGAGGACAGCGCGGTCGGGCTGGTGAGGAGGGTGCCCGTCCCGAGGCTGCGCGCGAGGGGCGCGGCGGCGAGGGCATCGGGGTAGGTCTTGTCGGTCGCAAGCACCACCGGCCGTGTCGACGCGGCCGTGCCGGGGCAGTGGCCGGCGGCCGCGTCGAACTGGTGCTCGAGCTCCGCCGCGGCGGTCGCGTCCGGTGTGGCGCCCCAGATCCGCGTGTACGCGCCAAACGCGGGGAGCGGCGTCACGATCGGCGCGTTGGCGTTCCCCGTGAGCTGCGGGTCGTGGTGGAACTGCGGCCACGCGCCGGCGCCATCCACCGCGGTCGCGCTGGATGTGGCGATCTCGTAGTGGGCGACGACGCTGTCGTCGGGCTGGTAGCCGGCGACAGTGATGCCGATCCTCCCGTTCGGGTCCTTGGTGACGAGCGGAGCGTTCTGGAACCCCGTTGTCACGAGAACTGTCCCGTCGAGAACGGCGCCGTTCTGCCCTGTGAGGACGTCGAAGCCGTTGATCGTGGCTACGACGACGTCCTGGCGGCCTGTGCCGAGCGCGACGGTGACCGGCGACCCGTAGATCTGGTGCGCCAGCTGGGTGTGCCAGATCGTCGCCCCGTTGGTCCCGCCGAGCGCGTACACGCCACCGGTGCGTGTCGTGACGAGCACCTGGAGCTGGCCGTCGTCGAGCACGTCCGCGAGCGCCGGGCTCTCGTAGCCGGTTGTGCCCGAGAGCGTGCGCGCCCACACCTCGTGACAGGCGGTGTTGACCGCGATCACCTGGTCGTGCTGCGACGCCGAGGGATATGTGGGCCCCGTGCCTGCGACGATGCCGATCGCTGTCTTGGAGAGGAACTTCCCGACGGCGGGCGAGGAGTTGACGGACTCGTCCGTTGTGTCCACGCACAGCAAGCT
>DAIRCY010000044.1:0-19074 GCA_036796435.1 Acidimicrobiales bacterium | reverse complement strand
GATGCAGTAGACGGCGCCGCGCGCCGTCTGGAGGACCTTGCCCGCCCCGGCGTAGATCTGGCGGCTCACGAGGAACGGGATGAGCACCTCGGTGTAGCGGTTGAAGTCGTCGTTGCGCTCGGTGAGGTAGTTCTCGTGACAGCCGTAGGAGTTGCCGGCCGAGTCCGTGTTGTTCTTGAAGAGGTAGACGTCGCCGCGGATCCCCTCTTCGCGCAGGCGCGCCTGGGCACTCGCCACGAGCTGAGAGAGGATCCACTCCCCCGCCTTGTCGTGGGTGACCAGATCGCTGATCTTGTCGCACTCGGGGGTGGCGTACTCGGGGTGGCTCCCCACGTCGAGATAGAGCCGGGCGCCGTTCTCCAAGAAGACGTTGGAGGAGCGTCCCCAGCTGACGACACGTCGGAACAGATAGCGGGCGACCTCGTCGGGACTGAGTCGTCGCTGGCCGCGCAGGGTGAAGGTGACTCCGTACTCGGTCTCGATCCCGAAGATGCGACGCTCCACTGGGGGCCACGGTAGTGCCGGCGCCGGTGCCGGCGAACTCCATTCGGTCAGACGAGCATGGCCGGAAAGCTCCCTCGGAGCGCCGCCCGGAGCTCAGCCAGGTGGAGGCGCCGCGTCCCCGCCCTCGGCGGCTGCCTGGTCGTCCTCGCCGCCCGAGGTCCGGGGGGACCGCCCGCGGGGCCCGTGATCCGCAGCATCGTCCGTCGACCCCGCGCCCGCGCCAGCGCCCTCGAGCATCGCTGCGAGCTCGCCGTCGGTGATCCGCCGGAACGCCCGGCGTCCGTTCGTCCTGCTCAGCACCGCAACCTCGAGGTCACCCGGTCCGAGCGTCCTACCGGGGCCGGCGAGGGCCCGGACCGCGGCCCGGACCGCCTCCGCGCGGTCGCGGTCGGCTTGCCAGTCGGCTCCCACGCGCTCGGCAATGGTCTCTGCCTCTCCGCCGAGGACGGCGAAACGGTCCTCGTCGGTGATCGTCCCCTCATACGCGATGTGGTACAGCTGGTCCGGCTTCCCGTTCGTCCCCAGCTCCGCGACGAGGATCTCCACCTCGAGCGGCTTCATCTCGTGGGTGAAGACGTTCCCGAGGAACTGTGCGTAGAGGTTCGCGAGCGACCGTGCGTCCACGTCCTCACGGCTGAAGGCGAAGCCCTTGGTGTCCGCGTGCCGGACGCCGGCCACCCGCAGCTGGTCGTACTCGTTGTACTTGCCGACTCCCGCGAACGCGATCCGGTCGTAGATCTCGCTGATCTTGTGCAGGGAGCGTGACGGGTTCTCCGCGACGATGACCACCCCGTCGGCATAGACCGTCGCGATGAGGGAGCGGCCGCGGGCGATGCCCTTCTGGGCGTACTCCGCCCTGTCCTTCATGACCTGCTCGGGCGCGACGTAGAACGGCATCGTCATGCCGGCTCACCTCCCGACGACGCCCCGCCGGTCGCCTCCCGCTCGGCGCGCTTTCGCGCGATGAGCGCCGTGAAGCGGTCCGCCACCTCAGGCTCGGGAACCTCCATGTAGCCGTCCGCCGTCACGACGGCGATCGTGGGGTAGATGCCGCGCACGACGTCGGGGCCGCCCGTCCCGGCGTCCTCGTCCGCCGCCTCGTAGAGCGCCTGGATCGCGAGCTCGACGGCCTCTCCCCGCGTGAGCCCCTCTCGGAAGCCCAGTTTGATCGTCGTGCGCGCGTCCCGACCGCCGGACCCGGTGGCCTGGAAGTCGGCCTCCTCGTAGTGGCCGCCGGTCACGTCGTAGGTGAAGATGCGGCCGGACGACCTCCCGGTGTCGTAGCCCGCGAAGAGAGGGACGACGGCGAGGCCCTGCATGGCGAGCGGCAGGTGCTGGCGGACCATCTGCGCGAGCTGGTTCGCCTTGCCTTCGAGACTGAGCGTCACCCCCTCGACCTTCTCGTAGTGCTCGAGCTGGGTCTGGAAGAGGCGGACCATCTCCACTGCGAAGCCCGCGGCCCCGGCGATGGCCACCGCGGAGTACCGGTCCGCGGGAAAGACCTTCTCCATCGCACGGTGGGCTATTGAGTGGCCCTCGGTCGCTCGCCGGTCGCCTGCCATGACGATGCCGTCGGCGAACCGGAGCGCCAGGACGGTCGTGGCGTGGCGGACGGAGACGGCCACGTCGGTGCCCTGAGGCATCGCAGGAAGGCCGGTCCGTCGCAGCAAACTGGAGAAGTCCGGTCCTGGATCTTCGGTCGGTGGGAAGAGCGGGAGCGCCACCTCGGGCTACTGGCCGCCCTTCTGGACGTAGTTGCGGACGAATTCCTCGGCGTTGTCCTCGAGCACCTCGTCGATCTCGTCCATCAGGTCGTCGAGCTCCGCCTTGATCTTCTCGCCGCGCTCCGAGGTGGCCGGGGCCTCCTCGGTGACCTCGGGCTCGTTGCGAGCCGGCGCGGTCTTGCGCTTCATTTCGCGCTCAGCCATCAGTTCATCCCCTCTTGCACATCAATGTCTTACCCTGACGGACGCCGCCATGTGCGTCATCGTCGTCGATCATCCGTCGCCAGCCCCCCTCTCGTGGTGCATGGTGCGCTCCCAGGGCGGCCACGCCGATGCGCTTCCGGGCCGCACGCCGCCACCCGCTCAGGCCTCAAGCCGCTCGAGCCGCTCGAGCTGTTCTAGCCGCTCGCCGCTCGAGCTGTTCTAGCCGCTCAGCCGCTCGAGGAGCTGCGCCGGGGTCGCGCTCGCCGCCAAGAGGGCCTCGGTGTGCGCCGCGGTCCCTCTCAACGGGTCCATCATAGGTACGCGTCGAAGCGGGTCGGATCCCAGGTCGAAAACGAGCGAGTCCCAGTTCGCGGTCACGACGGCGTCCGGCCATTTCGAGAGGCACTGGCCCCTGAACCACGCCCGCGTGTCCGAAGGCGGCGTGGTGACGGCCCTCGAGACGGCGGCGTCGTCCACGAGGCGCTCCATGCTCAACCGGGCGTAGAGCGACCGCTCGGGCCTCAAGTCGTGGTACTGGAGGTCGAGGGCCGAGAGCCTTCCGTCACCCCAGTCGCATCCGTGCCGGTCGCGGTAGGCGTCGATCATGGTCCGCTTGGCCACCCAGTCGAGCTGGCGCGAGAGCGAACTCGGGTCGGTCTCGAGGGCGTGCAGGACGGCCTCCCATCGCTGCAGGATCCACTCGCCCACCTCGTCCCCTCCCACCACCGAGAGGCCGTGGTGGTCTGCGTACTTGCGGGCGGCGGTGAAGAGCTCCCACTGGACGGCGAGCGCCGTCGCGGTGGAGCCGTCGGCCATCGCGAACGGGCGGTCGAGGTCGAGATCGACCGAGACGTGGTGCATGGCTCTGACCGGATCGGCGGGCGTGAGGTCGCGCGGAGGCGTCACGTCGTCTTCGACCATCGCGAGGACGAGCGCCGTCGTGCCGACCTTGAGGAACGTGGCGACCTCCGAGAGGTTGGCGTCCCCGACTATGACGTGGAGGCGGCGGAACCGGCGCGGATCGGCGTGCGGTTCGTCACGGGTGTTCACGATCGGCCGCTTGAGCGTCGTCTCGAGACCGATGACCTCTTCGAAGAACTCGGCGCGCTGGGAAATCTGGTAATGGACCTGCGACTTGTCCAGTGCCGCCGTCTCCGTGCCCACCTTGCCCGCGCCGGTGAAGATCTGGCGGGTGACGAAGTGGGGGACGACCGCCGCCGCGACCTTGGCGAAGGGCACCGCGCGGTCCATGAGGTAGTTCTCGTGGCATCCGTAGGAGTTGCCCTTGCCATCGGAGTTGTTCTTGTAGACCACGGGTGCGGGCGACCCCGGGAAGGCGTGCGCTGCGGCGCGCATCGACCGGCGAAGCACCTCCTCGCCGGCCTTGTCGTAGAGGACGAGCGTCAGGGGGTCAGCGCACTCGGGCGAGGAGTACTCGGGATGCGCGTGGTCGACGTAGTAGCGCGCGCCGTTGGTGAGCACCGTGTTTGCAAGGTGGGTCTCGACGACCGGGGCGAGGGCGCCCTCCCTGGTGAAACCGCGCGCGTCGTTCCCGGGGGTCTCGTCCTCGAAGTCCCAGTCCGTGCGCCCGTCGGCTTCGATGGCATAGGCGTTGACGAGCACGGAGGAGGCCGTGATCGGATTGCCGTCGCCGCCGGGTACGTGGATGCCGTACTCGGTCTCTATCCCGCAGACCTTGGGGATGGCCACGGGTCGACCTTACCTGCCCGCTAGAGGTACTGGCCGGTACCGACGCGTTCGATCGCGCGGCCGCCGCGGCCGTCGCTGTCCTCGCTCATGAGGGTGCGCACGTAGACGATGCGCTCCCCCTTCTTCCCCGAGATGCGCGCCCAGTCGTCCGGGTTCGTCGTGTTGGGCAGGTCCTCGTTCTCCTTGTACTCCTGACGGATCGACTCGACCAGGTCAGAGGTGCGTATGCCGAGGCCTTCCCCCGCGATCTCGCGCTTGAGGGCGAGCTTCTTCGCCCGACGCACGATGTTCTCGATCATCGCCCCCGAGGAGAAGTCGCGGTAATACAGGACCTCTTTGTCCCCGTTCTGGTACGTGACCTCGAGGAAGCGGTTGTCGTCGTCGGCCCGGTACATCTCGGCCACCGTCGACTCGATCATGGCCTGCACGGCCTTCTCGGGGTGCCCACCACCGAGCCGTTCGACTTCGCTCTCGTCGAGGGGCAGGTCCGCGCGCAGGTACCGGGAGAAGATCTGGGCGGCAGCCTCCGCGTCGGGACGTTCGATCTTGATCTTCACGTCGAGGCGGCCCGGACGCAGGATCGCCGGGTCGATCAGGTCCTCCCTGTTGGATGCGCCGATCACGATCACGTCGCGCAACGCCTCGACGCCGTCGATCTCTGCGAGCAGCTGCGGAACGATCGTCGACTCCATGTCCGAGCTGATCCCGGTGCCCCTCGTGCGGAACAAGGAGTCCATCTCGTCGAAGAACACGATGACCGGCACCCCTTCTTCAGCCTTCTCCCGTGCACGCTGGAACACGAGCCGGATCTGGCGCTCGGTCTCGCCGACGTACTTGTTGAGGAGCTCCGGCCCCTTGATGTTGAGGAAGTAGCTCCGCACGTTCGCGTTGCCGGTCGTCTCGGCGACCTTCTTGGCGAGAGAATTCGCGACGGCCTTGGCGATGAGCGTCTTGCCGCACCCGGGGGGCCCGTACAAGAGGATCCCCTTGGGCGCGGGCAACCGGTACCGGCCGAACAGGGCGCGGTGGAGGTACGGGAGCTCCACCGCGTCGGTGATCGCTTCGATCTGCGTGTCGAGGCCGCCGACGTCCGCGTAGGTGATGTCCGGCACCTCTTCGAGTACGAGCTCCTCGACCTCGGGACGCGGCAGCTTCTCGATGATGAGCTGGCTGCGGGCGTCCATGAGGAGGGCGTCGCCCGCGCGCAGCCGCATCTCCGTCATGGCGTCCGACAGTTCGACGACACGCTCCTCGTCGGCACGGACGAACACGGCAACCCTGCGACCGGGGTCGAGCACTTCTTTCAACGTGACGACCTCGCCGGCGAGCTCTCCCGGCCGTGCCAGGACCACGTTGAGCGACTCGTTCAGCACCACCTCGTCGCCCTTCGAAAGGGTTTCGAGATCGATGTCGGGGTGGAGCGAGACCCGCATCTTGCGTCCGCCGGAGAACACGTCGACGGTGTCGTCGTCGTTCGCGCCCAGGTACGTGCCGTACGCGGCGGGCGGCTGCGTCAGCTTCTCCACTTCCTCCCGCAGCGCGGCGAGCTGTTCCTTGGCCTGCTGGAGCGTGAACGTGAGCTTCTCGTTCTGCGAGACGGCGTGCGCGAGCTGGCCCTTTGACTCGAGGAGACGCTCCTCGAGCGTCTGGACGCGCCCCGGGCTCTCCTGGAGCCTCCGGCGCAGCGCCCGCACCTCTTCTTCGGCCGTATGGAGCCGGGCGCGCAGCACCTCGAGCTCGGCGCGGGGTTCTCCGCTCTCCTCGAGTGTTCGATCAGGCGTCGGACTCACCTCCCCGATCCTGTGCCCCACCGCCTCACGGGCCCACCTCGGCTCACCATACCGGCGCGGCCATGGTGCCGCGCGGCAGGGCGGCCACCTGTCCTGGTCCCGCTGGGGCCGGGTTGCAACCGGGTAGTCTGTAGGCGACGTCGGCGTCCGGCGTCGCGTGAACGGGGTGCGGTGCTGCCGGGGTATTTCCTCGGTGAGGGCCGCAGTGCCCCGAAACAGGCGTCGATGGACGACGGGCGAGCAGCCGCAGCGCCGCACCGACCTGCAGACATCGACGGAGAGAGGCGACGAATGAAGGTCTGGATAGACCAGGATCTGTGCACCGGAGATGGGCTCTGCGAAGAGATCGCGCCCGCGGTCTTCACCCTGGTGGACGACGGTCTCGCCTACGTCAAAGAGGGTGACGACGTGAAGAACGAGCCCGGCGGCTCCGCCGGGATGGCGCTCGTGCCCGAAGAGCTCGAGGACGCGGTCGTCGAGGCATCCGAGGAGTGCCCCGGCGAGTGCATCTTCATCGAGCGGGAGTAGCACCCCTTCCTACGGCGGGCCGGCCCCCGGGTACCCGGTCGGCCGGGATTGCCGCTCTCGTGGCGGACCCGGCCCACGGGCCTTCGCCTTCTTCCCCAATCGGCCGGCCAGGCGGTCGCGTTCGGTCTTCTCTGTGTGGCAGCGGTAGCAGAGGTCCTGCAAGTTGGCGATTGCCGTGGGCCCTGTGCTCGCCACCGGGATGGCGTGGTCCCGCTGCAGGCCGTAGCCGCGCTGGCCACAGTGGGCGCACGCCCTGCCGCTGAACGAGGGGGCAGGCCCCAAGTCGAGCGCGGTCAACAGCTCCGCTGTGTACCTGCGGCCCACGTGCTTCACCTTCTGGATGTCCTTGCCGTCGTGGAGCACGATCTTCAAGAAGGCGTCCTTCGCGAGCTCCTTGGCCGCCCCCACCGGCACCGGGCCGCCGCCGATCAGGTGGCAGGTCTCGGCGTCGTGGGTGTGCCCACGCCTCCACGCGTACATGTCGCACACGATCACGAGGTCCGTCGCTGCGCCCTTCCGGTCAGCGCCTCCGCCGCTGCACAGGCCGACGAGCGCATCTGCCGCGTAGACCTCGAAACGCCTCGGCTCGCCCCTCCGCTTGGCCTCCCGGTGGAGGCGAGCGGCTTCCCGCTCGATCCGCGCGACGAAGGGGATCCCCGTCTGCGGCGGAAGCGCACCTTCGAAGACGACCATCCCGAGGCCGTCCCTCCAGTGGCGGAACCGGCGCGCTGCGAGCTGACGGCGATGGAGGTCGCCGACCGGGGTCGCCTGGAGCCGCCGCTCCCTCACCTCGTCCCGGAGGGTGGTGAGGTCGGCTCCACGCGCCACCGCGAGGAGCGCTGCCTCGTGGCCCGGGAGCTCATCGGCGACCTTCGTGATCTCCTGGGCTTGTGGCAGCGAGATCTGCCCCGACAGAAGAGCCGCCTTGGTCGCGGGATGCTCGCCGATCGAGGCCGCCGCGGCGAGAGCCTCCTTCGCCTGACGGTTGGTGGTCCCGGCCTGTCGGGCGACCCAGCGCGACGGGTCGGCGACACCTGCCCTCTTGTGGGCGCCGCAGGCGACGGCCCGGGCCGCCACGAGCACCCGTAGACCCGACGCCGCCTTCTCCACCCGGGCTGCGGCAGCCGTGACGAGGACGCAATCCTCGGCGGATGCGTCGGCAGGAGCGAACCTCGAGACGGTGGACAAGAATGCCTCTGCCGCGGCGGCGACCTCGGCGGCGGTCACGCCGAGGGTTGCGATTTCGGCTACTGGTGCTCGGGGCGCTGCGGTACTCACTGATCCCAGGATGGCACCGAGGTGTATCACGATGATCAGGCGGCCGGGCCCCCGGTCCGCTCAACCGGCGCGGCGGGCGAGCCTCCGTGCCCACGTCAGGAAGCCGGTGTGGGCCACCATCCGGTGGTCGGGCCGGACCGACCGTGCCTCGATGTGCCAGGTCCGGTGGAGCACCTCCATCGTCGACGCCAGGGCGAACGGCGCGTCGTCCAGCGCCCGTCGCAGCTCCGCCGTCTGGTTGATGGTGGGGAGGTAGGCGAGGAGGATGCCACCCGGGCGCAGGGCACGGCCCGCGTGGGGCAATACCCGCCATGGCTCGGGCATGTCGAGGAGGATGCGGTCGAGATCCCGTTCCTCGATGTCCTCCGTCACGTCCTTTGGCTCCACCCGGTAGTCCGCATCAGGGCCGAGCAGCGCGGTCACGTTGTTGCGGGCTCGTCCCGCAAAGTCGTCGCGAAGCTCGTAGCCGATCACCGACGCGCCGGCTCGGAGGAGCGCCATCGACAGCGCGCCGGATCCCACTCCGGCCTCGAGCACCCGGTGTCCCGGTGCGATGTCCGCGGCGATCAGGATCGCCCCGAGATCCTTCGGATAGATGACCTGCGCGCCCCGGGGCATCTTCAAGACGACATCGGAAAGGGTCGGCCGTACCATCAGGTACTTGCGGCCCGCCGTCCCCGTGACGACCTCCCCCTCGTCGAGACCGATCAGGTCGTCGTGCGCGACGATCCCCGCGTGCGTGTGGAACATCGCGCCCGCCGTGAGCGTCAGCATGTACCGGCGGTCCTTCGCGTCGACGAGCAGCACGCGCTCTCCCGCGGCGACGGGCCCCCTCCGGGCCGGTTCGGCCACGTGACGCGACTTACTCGTCGGTAGCCGGTTGTCGGTCCGAAGGTGATCGTCGGCCGCCGTCGGACTGGATGCTCACCAGATACCGCTCTCCCGGTTCGAGGTCGATCCGCTCGACGCGTTCGTCGGGGCGCCGCGCCCGCTGGAGCAGGTATCCCGCCCCCGCGATCACGAGCCACGCCCAGTGCTCGCCCCCGAAGCCGCGGCGCACTCCCGTGCGCGTCGCCCACCGCAACAGCTTGTCGACGAGTCGCCCCACCGGTTCAGAGCCTGCGGATCTCGATGACCGAGGACTTGCGCCGGCCCCGGCGCTTCCCCGCGAGGTAGGCGATCGCCACCACAAAGAGCGCCGCGGCGCCTGCGACGACGGCTGCCGTCGGGAGCGCGGATTGCACAGCCTGCTCCCCCTCCCCCACCACTCTTTGGAACGCCGCTTCGAGGTCCGCGCGAGTGATGGGCCTGCCGTTGGTGCGCATGCTCATCGTTGGCATCCTCCGTCTCCGGGTGGTCCGTCCGTCCAGGTCACTGCTTCGGCGGGCACTTCTTCGGCGGTCACTTCTTGGCCGCGGCCGGCCGGCGCCGGCGTGCGGCTCCCCCACGGACGATCCGCCAGGCGGCGAAGCCCATCAGCACGACGGCTGCTCCGCCGACGATCAGGTAGGGCGCCCACGTCAGTGTGCCACCGAAGAATCCCCCGGTCTCCTCCTGCAGCGCCCTCAGGAGCGCGATGAGAAGCAGGACGATGCCCCCGCACAGGAGGATCGAGCCGAGAATGCCGAAGACGAGGTACCGGCCGAGTCCCTTGAGCGGCGTGAGGGTCTCCTGCTTGATGTAGTCGACGACCAGCTGGAACGCGTCGGTGCCACTCTGCCGGATGCCGCCGTCCGACGAGGCCCGCGAAGACCGTCCGAATCGAAACCGTGCCACGCGCGTTCAGGCTCCTCTCTGTGCACCAGTCTGCACCCCGGCAATACCGCCTGCGTGAGGGGGCTCAGACCCGCACGTCCCTTCGGGTGGCATCTACCAGGTAAATCCTCCATCCGTGCATTCCCTCGTCGCAAGCGGGCGAAGCACGATCCTGCAGGGAGCCGGCCCCCGGAAAGGGGGAGTCACCCCCGTTCGGAGAAGAGATAGGTGGACGTCGCCCGGGCTACGGCACTGCCGTCAGCCTCGCGCAGGGTCGCCTCCACGAACGCGACGCGCCTCCCCCCCGAGACCACTTCTGCTTCGCAGGTGAGGGCGGCGCCGACCCGCACCGGGCGAAGGAAGCTCACCTTCATCTCGGCATTGGCGACCCGCACCGTCCTCCCTTGCCCTTGCGCGAACGTGACCGCGGCAGCCCCCATCGCCGAGTCACAGCAGGCCGCGGCGAACCCTCCTTGGACCACCCCGGCCGGATTGGCGAAGCGCTCGTGCGCCTCGACCCGCCACACGGTGCGACCCGGCTGCGACTTGTCCGAGCACACGAGACCGAGGGTGAGGTCGCAGTTCGGCGGGATCTGCAACGGCAGCGACACCGGCGTCACCGTACTGGGTAAGTTGGCGAGCATGCCCTCCCGCGACGCCGCCGACGCCGCCGACACCCGCCTCGACACCGCCGACACCCGCCTCGACACGGCCGACACCCGCAACGACGCCGACCTCGAGCAGTTCGGGATCAACGTGATAAGGGGTCTCGCGATGGACGCCCCCGAGGCCGCGCATTCCGGCCACTCGGGCACCGCGATGGCGCTCGCGCCGCTCGCCCACGTTCTCTTCACTCGTGTGATGCGACACGACCCGAGTGATCCCGGGTGGCCCGATCGCGATCGCTTCGTGCTTTCGAACGGCCACGCGTCGATTCTCCTCTATTCCATGCTCTATCTCTGCGGGTACGGGCTCACGCTGGACGACATCAAGGCCTTCCGCCAGTGGGGCTCGCGCACCCCCGGCCACCCCGAGAAGCGCCACGCCCCGGGCATCGAGGTGACGACCGGACCCCTCGGTCAGGGAGTCGGCAACGGCGTCGGCATGGGCGTCGCGGAGCGGTTCCTTCGTGCGCGCTTCGGGCCTGAGCTCGTCGACCACCACGTCTTCGTCATCTGCGGCGACGGGTGTCTCGAGGAAGGCATCAGCCATGAAGCGGCGTCGCTCGCCGGTCACCTGGGGCTGGGGCGCCTCGTGTACGTGTACGACAACAACCACATCTCCATCGACGGGCCGACGGAGCTCGCCTACAACGACGACGTCGCCGAGCGGTTCGGCGCCTACGGCTGGGACGTCGACGACGTGGGCGAGATCGCCAACGACACCGAGGCGCTCGAAAAGGCCCTCAGGCGCGCGATGGCGGTCGAGGACAAGCCGTCGCTGATCATGCTGCGGAGCCACATCGGCTGGCCTTCGCCGCACCTCACCGACAACGCGAAGGCCCACGGGGACCCGTTCGGCGAGGACGAGATACGCGCGACGAAGGAGATCCTCGGACTCCCCGCCGACGAGAACTTCTGGGTGCCTGACGAGGTCGTCGAGCTCTACCGGCGCACCGTGCCGAGGGGGCAGGTGATCCGGGCCGAGTGGGAGTCACGCCTCGCAGGGTGGAGCGGAGACCGCGCCGCATGGGATGCCGCCTGGGCGGGCCGCGGCCTTTCCGGGTGGGAGCAGAAGCTCCCCCGCTTCGAGACGGGGTCGATGCTCGCGACGCGAAAGGCCGTGAACGCCTGCTTGAACGCGACCGCAGACATCATCCCCGGCATCGTCGCCGGCGGAGCAGACCTCACCGGGAACACGGGGGTGAAGCTCGAGGACGCCGAGCGGCAGTCGCCCGAGCATCCAGACGGGCGCCAGCTCTACTACGGCATCCGCGAACACGGGATGGCGGCTGCGATGACCGGGATGGCGCACCACGGAGGAGTTCTGCCATTCGGGGGGACGTTCTTCTGTTTCAGCGACTACATGCGCCCGGCGGTCCGGCTGGCCGCGATGTCGCGCGCGCACGTCATCTATTCGTGGACCCACGACTCGGTCGGTCTCGGGGAGGACGGCCCGACCCATCAGCCCATCGAGCACCTCGCGTCGCTCCGCGCGATGCCCGGGCTCGTCGTCTGCCGCCCGGCCGACGCCAACGAGTGCGCCCAGGCGTGGCGGCTGGCCGTCGACGGCGAAGAGCCGGTCGGCCTCGTCCTGTCCCGCCAGGACCTCCCCGTGCTCGCCGAGACCGCGGCGCGCGCAGCGACCGGCGTCGAACGCGGTGGCTACGTCCTCGTCGACGAGCCGGGGGGTCCCGCATCCGGGACGCCTGACGTCGTGCTCATAGGCACCGGCAGCGAGGTGCACGTCTGCGTCGGAGCGGCGGCGCAGCTCGCCTCGGGGGGAGTGCGGGCGAGGGTCGTCTCGCTCCCTTGCTGGGAATGGTTCGAAGCACAGGATGCCACCTACCGCCGTGCGGTCCTGCCGCCGGGCGTCCCGACGCTCTCCGTCGAGGCGGGCGCATCCTTCGGGTGGGACCGTTACGCGGACGCGAGCGTGTCGATCGACACCTTCGGTGCGTCGGCGCTCGGGACGCGGGCCCTTGCGGAGTTCGGGTTCACCCCCGAGCACGTCGCCGAGAGGGCGAGGGCGCTGATCGCGGAGAGCCGGGGACCCGGCGGCGACGGTACGGACGACGAAGGAGGAAGCGCACGATGACCAAGCTCCAGGACCTCTACGAGCAGGGCGGGCAGAGTCCGTGGCTCGACGACCTCCACCGGGAGTGGCTGACGGGGGGCCACCTCCAGGACCTCGTCGGAATGGGGGTGCGCGGGGTCACGTCGAACCCGACGATCTTCGCCAAGGCGATCGAGTCGACCGAGGTGTACGACGACCAGTTCCGCTCCCTCACCCGCTCCATGGGCGTCGACGACGCCTACTGGGAGATGGTCATCGAGGACATCGAGGACGCGCTCGAGGTCCTGCGGCCGGTGCACCAGGCGAGCGACGGCGCAGACGGGTTCGTCTCCCTGGAGGTGGCGCCGGCGCTCGCCAACGACACCGAGGGGAGCATCGCCGCCGCCCGCTCGCTTCACGATCGCATCGACCAGCCGAACCTCCTCGTCAAGGTCCCGGGGACCCCCGCCGGAGTGCCCGCCATCAGAACCCTGATCGGCGAGGGGCGAAGTGTAAACGTCACGTTGATCTTTAGCCTTGATCGGTACGACGACGTCATGGAGGCCTACCTCGCCGGGCTCGAGGCCCACGCGGAGGCCGGAGCGAAGAACCTCTCCGGGGTGCACAGCGTGGCCTCCTTCTTCGTGAGCCGGGTCGACACCGAGGTGGACCGCCGGCTCGAGGCGCTCGCAGGCGGCGGGGACGGGACCGGCGATCCCGAGGTCCTCAGGTTACGGGGAAAGGCGGCCGTCGCCCAGGCGCAGATCGCCTACGAGCACTTCACGACGACGTTCCGGGGGCCCCGCTGGGAGGCGCTCGAGGCCAAGGGCGCCAACGTGCAGCGGCCCCTGTGGGCCTCGACGTCCACCAAGAACCCGAGCTACCCGGACCTGCTGTACGTCGATTCGCTCATCGGCCCCGACACCGTGAACACGATGCCCGAGCGGACGCTCGACGCGTTCTCGGACCACGGCACGATCGCACGAACCGTCGACGCGGACCTCGCGGGCGCGCACCAGGTCCTCGACGATCTTGCCCGCGTGGGCATCGACATGCAGGACGTGGGCGCGGTCCTGGAAGACCAAGGCGTGAGCACGTTCGCCAAGTCGTTCGACGAGCTGCTCCAGACCCTCACCGACAAGGCGAACGCGCTGTCGAAGTGACGATCGCCGCACGGGGGACCTCAGTGCCAGCACCACGCCCAGCGGTGCCGTCCCGCCTCCGATTGAGCCCACGGTGCCACCAGGCCGTAAGAATGGACGGGTGACCGCGCCTCCCCCGGAGTCCCCGTCCCCAAAGCGGCTCGTCATCCCGCCCTCGCCGACGTCGCCCCCCGAGCGGACCCCGCCGCTCGTCCTCGTGATCTTCGGCGCGTCCGGAGACCTCACCTCGAGGAAGATCCTCCCCGCGCTCGCCGACCTCGCGGACCGGGGACGGCTCGCGGACGAGTTCACGGTGATCGGCGTCGCCCGAACCCCCTGGACCGATGAGGAATTCCGGCGCATCGCTTTGAAGGACGTGCAGTACGGCGGCGAGCGGTGGCGGAAGCTCGTCGAGCGGTTCCGCTACATCCCCGGTGAGTACGCCGCGACCGAGACGTTCGACCGGCTGAAGGGACTTCTCGCCGAGGCCGACGAGAGGTACGGCACCAAGGGCAATCGCGTCTACTACCTGGCCACGATCCCGTCGGTCTTCGCGCTGGTCGCCGACGCCCTCGCCAAGGAGGGCTGCAACGTCCCGGGAGACCACGGCGACTTCGCACGCCTGGTCGTCGAGAAGCCCTACGGCCACGATCTCGAGAGCGCGCTCGACCTCGACGCAGCTGTCCACGGCGCCTTCGACGAGGACCAGATCTTCCGCATCGACCACTACATGGGCAAGGAGACTGTGCAGAACGTGCTCGCGCTGCGCTTCGCGAACGCGATCTTCGAGCCCGTGTGGAACCGCAGGTACGTAGAGCAGGTGCAGATCACGGTCGCAGAGAGCATCGGTGTGGAGCACCGTGGCGGTTTCTACGAGACCGCGGGCGCGCTGCGCGACATCGTGCAGAACCACGTGATGCAGGTGCTCTCCCTCACGCTCATGGAGCCGCCGACCGGGATGGACGCGACCCACATCCGTGACGAGAAGGTGAAGCTCCTGAAGGCGGTCGACATCCCGACGCCGGACGAGGCGGTCGACAAGTCCGTGCGCGGCCAGTACGTCCCTGGGGTCGTCGACGGAATCGCGGTCCCCGGCTACCGGGACGAAGAGGGCGTAGCGCCCGACTCGCTGACCGAGACCTACGTCGCGCTGCGGCTACGCGTCGAGAACTGGCGGTGGGCCGGCGTCCCGGTCTACGTCCGTACCGGCAAGCGGCTGCCGGCGCGCGTGACCGAAGTGGCGCTCCAGTTCCACAGCGTCCCGTTCCTCGCGTTCGAGGGCGTGCTCGCCCGAGAGCTGCGGCCGAACACGCTCGTCCTTCGGATCCAGCCGGACGAAGGGATCAGCCTCCACTTCGGCGCCAAGGTCCCGGGCGAGGAGTTCAGGGTGCAGTCCGTCGCAATGGACTTCCTCTACGACAAGGCGTTCGGGGGTGAGCGGGGAAGCGACGGCTACCCGCGGCTCCTGCACGACGCGATGTGCGGCGACGCGACGCTGTTCATCCGCACCGACGAGGTGGAGCAGGCGTGGCGGATCGTCGACCCCTACCTCGAGGCGTGGTCCGAGCCGGGTGGGGGGCTGCACTTCTACCCGGCCGGCACGTGGGGGCCGCACATCGCCGACCTCCTGCTCGAGCGCTCCGGGGATTCGTGGCGGGTTCCCGAGCTATGAGGGATGACATGACGACGACGATGATGACGACGATCAGGAGGGGATCCATGGGAACCGAGACTTCGCACAGCCGGCTCGGCGCGGCGGCCACCTGGGTGCCCCCCTCGCACGCGGAGGTCCTCTCCGCCGAGCTGCGCGACCTCGTAGAGGCGGCCGTGGCGGCGCGTGACCGCGCGCACGGGACGCGGGTCACGTACTCGCCCAAGGTGTTCATCCCGCTCACGATGCTCTGCCGGGACCGTTGCGGGTACTGCACGTTCGCCAAGGCGCCTGCACGCCTCCGCGCGCCCTTCCTCACGGTGGACGAGATCCTCGAGATCGCGCGACGCGGACGCGACGCCGGCTGCAAGGAGGCGCTCTTCACGCTCGGGGAGGCGCCCGAGGACCGGTACCCGGTTGCCCAGCAGTGGCTCGGGGAGCACGGGTTCGCCTCGACGGTGGACTACCTGGTCGCGTGTTGCCGGGCGGTCGTCGAAGAGACGGGGCTCCTCCCCCACGCGAACGCCGGCGCGCTCGCCGCCGGCGATCTCGCGGCGTTGCGCGCCGTCACGGCCAGCCAGGGGATGATGCTCGAGTCGCTCCGTCCCGATCTCGCGGCGCACCGCGGCGCACCCGACAAGGAACCCGCACGTCGGCTCGCCACGCTCGAGGAGGCGGGCGCGCTCGCCGTCCCGTTCACCACCGGCGTCCTCGTCGGGATCGGCGAGGACCGGGCCGACCGGCTCGTCGCGCTCTCTGCCATCGCCGAAGCGCATCGCCGCCACGGCCACGTCCAGGAAGTGATCGTGCAGAACTTCGTGCCGAAGCCGGGTACCGCCATGGCGCGGCACCCCGCATGCCCGCCGGGCGAGCTTGTCTGGACGATCGCGGCCGCCCGTCTCCTCCTGCCACCCGAGGTGCACCTCCAGGCCCCGCCGAACATCTCCGAAGACCTCGCCCCGCTCCTCGGGGCGGGAATCGACGACTGGGGAGGGGTGTCGCCGGTCACCCTCGACCACGTGAACCCCGAGCGGCCCTGGCCCGCCCTCGACGTCCTGCGCAGGGCGACCGAGGCCGCGGGGCTCGCCTTGGCGCCGCGTCTCACCCTCTACCCGGAGTTCGCCGCGGACCCCGAGCGTTGGCTCGACGAGGCGATGCGCTTCCCCGTGCTCGACCTCTCCGACGCCGAAGGGCTCGGCCGGGAGGACGCGTGGTGCTCGGGCGGGGAGACTCCCCCTCCGATGCTCGTCGGCTCGGGAGGCTCGGGAGGCTCGGCGGGCGGGCCTGTCGGCGAGGTGCTCGCAGGCGTCGCCCTCGGCCAGGAAGTCGGAGAGGACGAGATCGTCACCCTCTTTTCGGCCCGCGGGCCCGAGGTCCGGGCGGTCGCCGCCGCCGCCGACGCGCTCCGTGCGGAGATCTGCGGGGACGAGGTCACCTACGTCCAAAACCGCAACATCAACTACACGAACGTCTGCACCTTCAAGTGCCGCTTCTGCGCGTTCTCGAAGGGACCGCTCTCCTTGAATTTGCGCGGCGCGCCGTACCTGCTGGAGCTCGACGAGATCTCGCGGCGCGTCGCGGAGGCGGAGGCGCTCGGTGCGACCGAGGTCTGCCTGCAAGGGGGGATCCACCCGTCCTTCGACGGCGACTACTACGTGGAGGTGCTGCGCGCGGTGCGGGCGGCGTCGGAACGGATCCACATCCACGGCTTCACCGCGCTCGAGGTCACCGAGGGAGCGAGACGCCTCGGCGAGCCGCTCGACGCCTACCTCGTCCGCCTGAAGGAGGCCGGGCTCAAGTCGTTGCCCGGGACGGCCGCAGAGATACTCGACGACGAGATCCGCAAGATCCTCTGCCCCGACAAGGTGACGACCACAGAGTGGCTGGAGGCCCATCGGACCGCGCATCGCGTGGGGCTCCGCTCGAATGTCACGATCATGTTTGGCGCGGTGGAACGGCCGAGCCACTGGGCGCGGCACCTGACGAGAACCCGCGCGCTGCAGAAGGAGACGGGAGGCTTCACCGAGTTCGTCCCGCTCCCGTTCGTGCACATGGCCTCCCCCATCTACCTCCAGCACCGCTCGCGGCGAGGCCCGACCTTCCGAGAGGCGCTCCTCATGCACGCCGTCGGGCGGATCGCCTATCGCGGCGCCATCGACAACGTCCAGGTCTCGTGGGTGAAGTTGGGCCTCGACGGCGTCCGCCAGATTCTCGCCGCAGGCGCCAACGACCTCGGTGGCACCCTCATGGACGAGAACATCTCCCGCGCGGCGGGGGCGTCCCACGGCCAGCGGATGGGAGTCGAGGACCTCGAGGAGATCGTGGCACCCCTCGCCCGCCCGCTCGTGCAGCGGACCACCCTCTACGAACGGGCCGGGCCGGTCGCGGCCGGAGCCCCTTCGTGACGACGTCCGACGAGGTCCTCCCCTCCGCAGAGCCGCCGTCCCCGGAGCTGCTGGACGCGGCCTTCGAGGATCTCTCCGCGGGCCGCGATCTCACGGCGCCGAAGCGAGACCTGCTCCGCTCGATGCTCGCCACGGTCTTCTCCCTCGCCAGCGAGGACACCGACCTGCTCGACCTCAAGATCGCCGACGCGGCGTTCGGCGAGATGGCCGAGGCGTTCCGCGTGTTTCGCCCGTACCGCTCCGTCCGCAAGCTCACCATGTTCGGATCCGCGAGGACCCTGCCCGCCGACCCCGTGTACGTGCTGGCCCGCGATCTGGCGGCGCGCATCGCGGACGCAGGCTGGATGGTGGTCACCGGCGCGGGACCAGGGATCATGGCTGCCGGTTCGGAGGGCGCGGGCCGCGCGCACGCCTTCGGGGTGAACATCCGGCTCCCCCACGAAGAGGGGGCCAACCCCTTCATCGCCCAGGACCCCAAGCTCGTCGAGATGCGGTACTTCTTCACGCGCAAGCTCATGCTGATCAAGGAGTCGCACGGCTACGCCGTCCTCCCGGGAGGGTTCGGCACTCTCGACGAGGGCTACGAGCTGCTCACGCTGCTCCAGACCGGGAAAGCCGAACCGGCGCCCGTGGTGCTCGTGGAGACCGCCGGCGGCACGTACTGGCACGGATGGCGCCGGTTCATCGACGAGGAGGTGCTCCGCCCCGGGTTCATCTCCCCCGACGACGTCTCGCTGTTCAAGGTCGCCAACTCGGTGGAGGAGGCTGCCGACGAGATCCTGGGCTTCTACCGCAACTACCACTCGTGCCGTTGGGTGGGGAACCTGCTCGTGCTGCGGCTCCGGGTTCTCCCTTCCGGAACCGAGCTCAAAGAGCTGAACGGCCGCTTCTCCGACATCGTGGTCTCCGGGTCGATTCGCCCGACTGCGCCGTTCCCTCCCGAGCGCTCCGGCAACGACCATCTCGACCTGCCGCGGGTGGCGTTCCGGTTCGACAAGTTCCATTTCGCCCGCCTGCGGCTCCTCATCGACGCGCTCAACGAGTGCTCCGGGTAGCCGCGCTTTCCCCGCTCAGAGGGTCTATGCCTCCGGCGGGATCTCCACCTCGATCACCTCGAGCGCTCCGGCAGCGTGCTCGGCGCGCAGCACCTTCTTGTCGAACTTTCCCACGGAGGTCTTGGGGAGCTCCTTCACGAAGGTCCACCGCTCGGGCAACCACCAACGCGCCACGCGGCCGTGGAGGAATTCGACGAGCTCCTGCGCGCTCGGCTCCTTCCCCGGCGCCGGCACCACCGCGACGAGCGGTCGCTCCTGCCACTTCGCGTCGGGTACCGCCACGACCGCAGCCTCGTAGACATCGGGGTGGGCCATCACCTCGTTTTCGAGCTCCACCGAAGAGATCCACTCCCCCCCCGACTTGATCACGTCTTTCGTACGGTCGGTGATCTGCATGAAGCCGCGGCTGTCCAGGTTGCCGACGTCGCCAGTCCGGAGCCAACCGTGATGGAACTTCTCGGGGTCCGGGTCCTTGTAGTACGAGGCGGTGACCCACGGCCCCCGGATCTCGAATTCTCCGACCGACTCGCCGTCGTGCGGTAGCACCTGTCCGTCGGGGCCGACCACGCGCACCTCGACGAACGGCAGAACGCGGCCCGCCTTCGTCCGGTAG
>DAIRCY010000043.1:15064-19385 GCA_036796435.1 Acidimicrobiales bacterium | reverse complement strand
GGCGGATCTCGTAGATCTCGTTCTGTAATCCCCCGGAGATGTAGCGGTGCTCGATCGGTTCGCCCTTGCCTGGCAGCCCGGTGCCGTCGAGCCACTCCGCGAGCCGGTCAAGAGCGATCACAGATTCCCAACCTCGAGCTCCAGATATTCGGCAAATTTCTCGCGCGCCGAGTCGATCCTGCCGGGGATCCACGCCGTCGGCCACATCCCGCTCGCAGGCGAGCGGGTGGAGGTCGAGGGCTGGGAGCTGACGGTGCATGAGATGGACAAACGGCGGATCGCCAGGGTGCTCGTGCGCAAGGTGGAGGACGATGCGGGGGTACTCGAAGCCGATGAAGACGCCCCCTACGACAGAAGCGTGCAGGACGATGCGCAGGGTGACGGGGACCGAGACCCGAGAACGCCAACCCCGGTCTCAGCCCCCGAAGATCCGCCCCCTGAAGCACAGCTCGGCGAGCCCGACCCGACCGGCTAGTGGCCACGAGGGCTGGGATAGTCTGGTCATCTTGCCGGGCGTCGCCCGGTGACGGGCTGTGGCGCAGTTTGGTTAGCGCGCTGCGTTCGGGACGCAGAGGTCCCCGGTTCAAATCCGGGCAGCCCGACCACTCACTCTCGGCTCTCCGGATGTAGCGGGGTGCCCGCTCATCGGCCAGGCCCATGGAGCCGGCACCGGCATCGGTGAAGTGCCCTGCTGGCCGGGGCAGTCGGCCGGGCCGATGGTGCCGGCTGCATGTGTGCCTGTCCGTGGTCATCGACCGAGAAAGTGTGCTGCGGGCGGCGGGGTCCCCCCTTCGCAGACGGGCGCACTCGCGCAGAACGCCGGTACACAGCAGCGTGACCGACCCCGTGGTCCAACACGACATCCATTTAGCCGGCCCCGCTGCTGCCGCATCTGGGATCCTTGGCGCTGCGAGCGGGGCTACTAGGTGGGAGAAGGACATGGCGGACCTGCGACAGGACAAGCTCAAGCGGGCTGTCCAGAGCCTGTTGATCCTCGAGAACACGATCGCCGCTTCTCTGGCAGCGCTAGAAGAGACCGTCTCGAGCGGCTTGCCCGACGGGTACGCCGACACGGTCAACGCTCACCGCCAGGCGCTCGATGACTACCTCGGGCAAGCCGGCGGTGACACCGTCGTCGCCGCGGCTGAGCCCGACGCCGCGACGGCTGCGATCTTCGGTGGCGCCACTGTCGCCGGTGCGCGGTCCTCAGCCGTCACCGCCCTGTATGGCCAGCTGTCATACGCGGTCATGCGCTACGCCGCGGTGTTCGAGATGTCACTGAAGCTCCACGACCAGAGGCTGCGCGACCTTGCCCCCCGACACATGGATGACCACAAGAGCGGCGCCTACTCGCTGGCCGCCCATTGCGCGGAGATCGTCGCCGCGGAGCTCGCCGCTGACGGGCTCGAGTGCCAATGCGTGTGCCCGATGTGCAGCCTCGGAGCCTGCGGGTGCGTCAGCATGGGCCACGGCGTGGCGGTGAGCCCCCTGGCCCGACCCGACAGCGTGATGGCCGAAAGCGGCTTCCTACTCGAACAGCCGCGAGCGGGCAGCCAACTCGCCGCCGCCCGGGTAGTCGCCGGGGACCGCCTCCTGGCCATCGACGATCAGGCCGTGACCGAGCTACTCGACATCCAGACCGCCATCCGCCGACATCAGATCGGAGAGAGGCTGCAGCTCCTCATCTCCCGCGGAGACTCGACCAGGCAGATCGAAGTCACCCACGTCGGCGACTACTGAGAGACCCACGGCGCCGGAGAGATCGCTGCGGGCGGTCACCTGAACGGCTGGCCGGGGCAACGAACTGCGAATTCACGTCCACAACCGTCCACGAGTGTCCAGTGTCGGAACCCGCGCTCGGCCGTCGTCGTCGAGCTGCCCGGACTTGGACTGGGGACCTCTGCGTCCCGAACGCCGCGCGGCCGGGGGCGGGGCGGCGGCGGTCGCCGGACTCAGAGGAGGAGGTGATGACTAGTGTTTCCACCGTCGATGTGTCACATACGCGCCCCCCTTCTCCCGGTCTCCCGTGCTGCGTTCGAGGCGCGCTGATGTGACCACCGAGATGCTGTTCCTTCGCGACGCGTACCTGCGCTCCGTCGACGCGACCGTCACTGCGGTCGACGGCAACCGGGTGGCGCTCGACCGCACCGTCTTCTACCCGACGGGCGGGGGCCAGCCCCACGACGTGGGCACGCTCGATGACGCGGCTGTCGTCGACGTGAAGAAGGAGGGCGACGAGGTCTGGCACGTCCTCGAAGGTCCCGTGCCGGCGGTCGGGGCCTCGATCCGTGGCCACATCGACTGGGACCGGCGACACGCGCTCATGCGGACGCACACCGCCCTCCACGTCCTGTGCGGGGTGATCTGGCACGAGTGGGGGAAGGCGGTCACCGGCGGAAACATGGAGCCACTCAGGGCGCGCATGGACTTCGAGTTCGACCCGCTTCCCGAGGGCTTCTCTCCGGTCGTCGAGGCGCGCGTCAACGAGGAGCTGGCCGCCGCGCGTCCGATCGAGGTCCTCTTCCTTCCTCGGGATGCGGCGCTCGCGGACGAGGACCTGATCAGGACGAAGGTCAATCTCGTCCCTGCACACGTCACCGAGCTGCGGGTGGTCGACATCGTGGGTCTCGACAAGCAGGCGGACGGCGGAACCCACGTCCGTGACACCGGCGAGGTCGGCCGGATCCGCGTCGCGAAGACCGAGTCGAAGGGGAAGGCGAACAAGCGGATCCGTATCGAGGTGCTCGACCGGTGACTGCACGCGCCGGCGCGGGAGGCGAACGTACCCCTCCTCCCTCGCGCGTGGTCGTGACCGCGGGGCACGTCGACCACGGCAAGTCCACCCTCGTCGAGCAGCTGACGGGCACGCACCCCGACCGCCTGGAAGAAGAGCGCCGCCGCGGCCTCACCATCGACCTCGGCTTCGCCTCGACCGTGCTCCCCTCAGGCGTCGAGGTCGGGATCGTCGACGTGCCGGGTCACGTCCGTTTCCTGAAGAACATGGTGGCCGGGGTCGGGGCGGTCGACGCATGTCTGTTCGTGGTGGCGGCGACCGAGGGCTGGAAACCGCAGACCGAGGACCACCTCCGCATCCTCGACGTCGTAGGGGTCCGCCACGGCGTCGTCGCGCTGACCTATGCGGCCGCCGTCGGCGAGGACCGGCTCGACGAGGCGCGGGCAGAAGTCGAGGCGCGCGTCGCAGGCACGTTCCTCGAGGGCGCGCCCGTCCTGGCCGTGGACGCGCCGGCCGGGGTGGGCGTGGAGGGTCCGGGAGGGCTCCGGGCGGCGTTGTCCTCGCTGGTGACGTCGCTCCCGGCCGCACCGGACCGGGGCCGGCCGCGTCTGTGGATCGACCGGTCCTTCGCGATCCGCGGCGCCGGGGCGGTCGTGACCGGCACCCTCGCAGGGGGCTCCGTCGCCGTCGGCGACCACCTCGAGATCGTGCCCGCCGGCACCGGCGAGCCGATCGCGGTCCGCGTGCGCGGCCTCGAGAGCTACGGCAGGCAGCTCTCCTCGGCCGGCCCGGGACGCAGGCTCGCCGTCAACCTCGCTGGCGTCGACCGCCAGGCAGCCGCGCGGGGGGCCGCGCTCGTCCGATCGCGCCAATGGCACCGGTGCGCCGTCGCGGACGCGGAGCTCACGACGCACCCCGGCCTCGGCCATCCCTTCTCGGCGCGCGGCGCCTACCTCGCCCACCTCGGCACGAGCGAACAGGCGGTCCGCCTGCGCGTGCTCGGAGGGGGAGCAGGGGAGATCGCGCCCGGCGCGCGGGGCTACGTTCGGCTGTGGCTCACCACCTCGCTGCCGCTCGCCCCAGGCGACCGCTTCGTGCTGCGAGATGCGGGGCGCAAGGAGGTCGTCGGCGGCGGGCGGCTGCTCGACGTGGACCCGGTCCTCCCGGCTTCCAAAGCGCAGCCGGACATGTCGGTCGACCGGGTCGTGGCCGAGCGCGGCTGGGTGGAGGCCGACCAGCTCGAGCGGCTGACCGCGACGGCTGCGGCACCGACCCTCGGTCGTTGGGTCGTGGCCCCGGACGCGCTCGAGCGTGCCCGGACGGCACTCACGGCACGGCTCCGGGAAGCCGGTCCGGTGGGCATCGACGTCTCCGTCCTCGACGAGCGGGATCGCACGGTTGCGGCGACCCTGCACGGCCTCGTCATCTCCCACGGCATCGCGCGGCTCTCCCGGCCAGAGGGGTCCGAGGCCGCAGCTCCTCCCGCGCCTTCCCGCTCCGCCGCTGGCGGGGGAACCGGCCCGGTCGCACCGAGGGGCTCGAACGCAGGCGCAGGCTCGCCCACGGGCACGGGGGGCGGGTCATCGC
>DAIRCY010000043.1:10988-15054 GCA_036796435.1 Acidimicrobiales bacterium | reverse complement strand
ACGACGAGCGCGCCGCCGCCGACGCCGACCTGCTCAGCCACCCCTATCTCGCCGCGCTCCGGGCGAACCCCTTCGACCCTCCCGCGCCGACCGGCGTCGCGCGCAACGATCTGCGGCGCCTCGTCCGGAGCGGCCTCGTCGTCGAAGCCGGTGGACTGTGGTTCGCGGCGAGCGCGGTGGAAGAAGCGGCTGGCCGAGTCGCCTCGCTCCTCCAGCAGGCCCCGGCCGGCGTGCGTGTCTCGGACGTGCGGGACGCGCTGGGCGCCTCGCGCCGTACCGTCCTCCCCCTTCTCGCGCACCTCGACGCGGCAGGGGTGACGAGACGTGCGGGAGATCTGAGGACTGCTGGACCGAAGCTGCCGCCGCCGGCCGCGGCCCCACACGAGAGGAGCGCGCCGTGACGCACCAGGACACGAGCACCACCGAAGACACCCTCGACCTCACCGAATGGACGGCCTGTGGGGGATGCGCCGCCAAGTGGGGAGCCGGGCCCCTGGACGCGCTCCTCGCGACGCTCGCGGCGCAGACCGCCGACGGCTCGCTCCTCGTCGGGCTCGACGCGTTCGACGACGCCGCCGTCCTCGCGCTCGGTGACGACCTCGCGCTCGTGTCGACCACCGACTTCTTCCCTCCGATGGTCGCCGACCCCGCCGACTACGGCGCCATCGCAGCCGCCAACGCGTGCAGCGACGTGTTCGCGATGGGTGGCCGGGTGGTGCTCGCCCTGAACATTGCCGCCTTCCCGGAGCAGTTCCCCCCAGCGGTGATCGACACCATCGTGTCGTCCGCAGCGAGCGTGGTCGCGGACGCGGGCGGCATCGTGGCGGGCGGGCAAACGATCCGCTCAGCCGAGCCCATCTTCGGCCTCGCCGTCCAGGGGCTGGTCCATCCCGCCCGGATCCTGACCAAGCGCGCGGCGCGCCCCGGCCAGGTGGTCGTCCTCTCCAAGCCGCTCGGGACCGGGATCGTGCTCCAGGGGGGCGCAGTCGAGGAGCGGAAGACGGCTGTCGACGGGATGCGCACGCTCAACAAAGAGGCGTCGCTCGCCCTTCAGGGGCTCGGGTCCGCCGTGGGCGCGGTGACCGACGTGACCGGGTTCGGCCTCCTCGGCCACGGCTGGGAGGTCGCTGAGCGCTCCGGAGTGGCGCTCGTGCTCGCCGCCGCTTCGCTGCCGCTGTACCCCGGCGCGCTCGACGCGGCCGAGAGGGGCGTGCGCACCGGCGGCGACCGGCGCAACCGGGAGCACCTCAGCGGCCGCGTCGTCTCCGAAGCGACAGCCGCGCTCGACGCCATCGGGTTCGACCCGCAGACGTCGGGCGGACTGCTCGCGACCGTGGACCACGAGGCGGTCGCGCCGTTGTCGGGGCACGGGTTCGTCCCGATCGGGAGCGTGGAGGACGGGCCCGCGCGCGTGGTGCTCTCGTGACCCGCCCGGGCTCCGAAAGAGGCTCGGACCCGACGCCCTCCGCCCCCGCTCTACGGCCTCCGTCGGTCGACGCGCTCGCCCGGTCGATGGCGGGGAGCGGGCTGCCCCATCCCGTTCTCGTGGACGCGGCGCGCGACGCGATCGTCGCGGGCGACCCCGCCGGCGCGCCGACGCGCGTCGAGCGGTTCGGCGCAACGATCCTGCGGCCGGTCATCAACGCGACCGGGGTGCTCCTGCACACGAATCTCGGCCGCGCCCCCGTGGCGATCGCGCGCCGGGGTGAGCCGGCCCGATACGCGAACGTCGAGCTCGACCTCGAATCGGGACGGCGGGGCTCCCGGAGCGATCACGCGGCGCGACTGCTCGCGCTCGCGGCGGGCGCCGAGGCGGCGCTCGTCGTGAACAACGGGGCGGCCGCGGTGCTGCTCGCCCTGAGTGCGCTCGCCGCGGGCTCCCGCGTCCCGGTGAGCCGGGGCGAGCTCGTCGAGATCGGCGGTGGATTCCGGATCCCCGAGGTCCTCGCCGCCTCTGGCGCGGCACTCGTGGAGGTAGGCACCACGAACCGCACGCGGCTCGCCGACTACCGCAAGGTCCTCGGAGACGACGCCGGCCCGGTCGGTGTCCTCCTCAAGGTCCACCGCTCGAACTACCAGATGGTCGGTTTCACCGAGGAGGTGGCGGTCAGGGAGCTGGCCACGCTCGGTCCCCCCGTCGTGTTCGACATCGGGTCGGGTCTGCTCGACGAGAACGCTCCCTGGCTCCGGAGCGGCGCGCCCGCTTGGCTGCGGGGCGAGCCTGCTGCGCGTCAGGCGCTCGAGGAGGGGGCGGCGCTCGTCACGTTCTCGGGGGACAAGCTTCTCGGCGGCCCCCAGGCCGGCGTGATCGCTGGGCGCCGGGACCTCGTGCAGGCGTGCGCCCGGCACCCGCTCGCGCGGGCGCTCCGGCCGGGCGCCCTCGTCCTCGAGGTGCTCCAGGAGACCGCGCTCGCCTACCTTCGGCGCGACGGTGACGCGATCGCCTTCTGGAGCATGGCGCAGGTACCGGTTGCAGCGTTGCTCGAGCGAGCGCAGGCGATCGGCGCGGGAGAGGTGGTCCACTGCGCCTCGGTACCCGGGGGCGGGACCCTCCCGGGGCTCGAGATCGAGTCCGCCGGTGTGGCCGTTCAGGGAGATCGCACGGCGGCCCTCCGCCGCGCCCCGGTGCCTGTCGTGGCGCGAGTCCACGAGGGGCGGACTGTGCTCGACCTGCGCACCGTCGATCCAGCAGACGACCCGCTGGTCGCCGCCGCCTTGCGCGTCGCCCACGCAGCCCGCGGCGACTGAGCCCGGCGCCGGCTCCGCTCACGCCCGCCGAGCCCGACGGCGTGCGACGGCGACCCCCCCACCTCCCCCCTGTTTGGCAACCGCCATGGCGGGGTAGCGGAGGCCACGGCGGACGGGCGAGTACCTGCTTTGGAGGTGCACATGATCGGCGGATTCGTGGCGAGCCTGATCGTCTTCGCCGTCGGCGCGATCCTTGACTTCGCGGTGACGGTCAGCCCATACCAGCACGGCTTCAACATCCGGACCGTCGGCCTGATCCTCATGATCGTTGGCGCTATCGGCGGTATCTTCTGCCTCATCGGGATGCTCGTCAGCGGCGCGGGCGGCGGAGGCTGGCGGCGCCGCAGGACGATCGTCGAGGACGACCGCGGCAACGTGGTCCGCCGGGAGGACACCTACACCTGAGACCGCGGCGGGGCCGGCGGATGTCCCGGCCCCTCGGGCTGGCCGTGCACGGCGTGTGAGGAAACCACGGCGTGCGAGGAGACGGGCTCGCCGCCGGTAGCGTCACCGCGTGCGCTTCAGCCTGTGGCCCTCCACGGCCCAGACGTGGGACGACTTCCACGACGCAGCCTCCCACGCGGCAGAGACCGGTTGGGACGGCATCTATGCGGCGGACCACTTCATGCCGGCCGCGGCACCGGTGGACCGTCCCATGCTCGAGTGCTTCACGGTCCTCTCCGCCGTCGCAGCAAGCGTGGCGCGCGTGCGCATCGGCTCGCTCGTCGCCGGCAACACCTACCGGCATCCCGCCGTGCTGGCGAACATGGCCGCGTCCCTCGATCAGGTGAGCGGCGGTCGACTCGTCCTCGGGCTCGGAGCCGGTTGGCAGGAGAACGAGCATGCCGCCTACGGCATCGAGTACTTCGACGTTCCCGGGCGCCTCGCCCGCCTCGACGAGGCGTGCGCGGTCGTCCGCCAGCTGCTCGACGAGCCGCGGGGGGACTTCCGAGGCCGCTTCTACACGCTCGCCGACGCACCCGCCGAGCCGAAGCCGGTGCAACCGCACCTTCCGCTCCTCATCGGCGGCGGCGGCGAGAAGGTGACCCTCCGCATCGCCGCCCGCTGGGCCGACGAGTGGAACACCTGGGGCCTCCCCGACGTGCTCGCCACCAAAGGAGCCGTGCTCGAGCGGCACTGCGAGGCGATCGGCCGCGACCCCTCGGAGATCTCGCGCTCGGCGCAGGTGCTCGTCGAGCTCGGCGGCACGTCGAGCGATTCGCCGATGCCGTACCGCCGGGGGTACCCGACCGCCTCGGGGAGCGTTGCCGAGCTGCAGGAGGTCCTCCACGGCTACCGGGAGGCAGGGGTCGACGAG
>DAIRCY010000043.1:0-10978 GCA_036796435.1 Acidimicrobiales bacterium | reverse complement strand
CTTCCAGCATCATCTGTTCAGTGGCCGAGGAGACCATTGCGACCATCGAGCGGGGCTTCCTGCCGACCTGGGCCTTCAACGACCAGGGGGTCGACGAGTTCATCCTCCCTGACTGGAACCTCGGCACGGGAGCTCCGAGACGAGAGGCGATGGACAGGTTCATGGCGGAGGTCGCGGCGCCGTTGCGCAGCCGCTGAGCGGGCGGCGCGCCGGGCGCGACAACGAAGTGCGGATGATCCGTGAGATCCGCTGAGGTGGGCGCGACAGACCCGGCGCGCCCGGTCTCTCAGTGTGCGAGTGCCCCCATCGGGTCCCATGCCGGAAGGACCGTCGGCTCCTGTTCGAGCGCCGCGCGCTGCTCGTCGGTGAGGAGGCTCTTGCGGGTGGCGATCTCGAAGACGTACTCGTCGAACCACGAGTCGTTCATCGTGTAGAAGCCGTCCTTCCCCTTGTCTTTCCCCCAGCTGTTCTCGACCCGCCAGCGCCTCGGCCGCCCGTCGACGAGGTCGACGCCGGTGAACAGCATGGCGTGGGTCATCTGCGTCTCGTGGAAGACGAGGCGATCCGCCTTGTCCAGGTGGAAGCCGGTGTCGTACAGCTCGGGAAGGTCGAACAGCCCGGCGTCCCAGATCCCGAAGTCGTTGCTCATCATCTTCCCGACGTCGCAGCCGAACCAGACCGGCTCGCCCGACTCGAGCACCCGTGCGGCGAGAGCCTTCATCTCGGCCATCTCGACGTTCAAGTAGACGACCGGCGGCGCGCCCACGACGTTGCCGAGGTACTCGACGGTGTAGGTGCGACCGACAGGACTCGACGGCCTGGGGTCGTGGACGAGGCAGACGTACTCGTCGACGGGCAGATCGACATAGCGGCTCACGAATTCGCGCGGGGTGATAGTGCCGTCTCGGTGGAAGTTGCGATCCGAGTCGATCCACTGCCAGTCGAATTCCGCCGGCGGGGTGCCGAGGTGCATGCACAGGACGCGGTGGACGACCGCGAGGACCTCTGCCTTCTCCGCTCGAGCGTCGTCGGCCGAACGCGTGCATGCCTCGCGAACGGACCTCGCACCCTGGCGAAGCAGGTATCGAAGCACGGAATTCATGCGCGCGGTGTTGGAGGAGCTCTGCGTCTCGGGCATGAACGCCTTCGGAACCAGTCCGTGCTTGTCGACGATGGCGACGAACATGTTCCACTGGCCGCCATCCCCTGCGACCGCGTCCAGGAGGAATGCGACCGTTCGGTCGTCGACGTCACGGTCAGCCGTGTCGATGACCGCCTCGAGGAAGTAGTTCGCCCGCTCGAGCTTGTCCCAGAACATGACGAAGTTCTGCGAGAACTCGAACTCCTTCAACCCCATCTTCTTCATCGCGCCCACGCGCAACAGGTTCAGTCCTGCGAACAACCAGCAGCGACCGCTCCGCTCCTGGTTCGTGACCTTCCAGTCGTCGAGCGAGACGGAAAGGGCGTGATCGGTTGCGTTGACGATCTCGCGGTTGATCGCCACGTCGTCGAGGCCGACCTTGGTGATTGCGTTCTGCGCGAGCCTGTACGCCGGCGTCGACGTGAACCGCTTGCGGAGGAGCTCGAGGTCTTCGGTGCCGAGGGTCCTGTCCATGGGTGCGCCGTCCTTTGCAGCCGAGATGTGTCCGGAACGCAGGTTACCAACGCCGCCGGGCCGGCTCCGAACCGGCGCTCGGCACCCCGGACGGGTCAGGGATGGCCGAGGGCCGCGTGCAGCAGATGCGACATGGCGCGCCGAGCCGACGCCACGGAGAGGTGGTTCACCGTGCGCATACGGTCCCACGTCGGCCACGACGTTGCGACATCGAGCGCGGCGAGGAGCTCTCTGCGGCCTGCGCCTGCGAACCGGAGCTCCGGCGCGAACGTCGCCTCGAGGGAGCGGACCATCATCTCCTGGGTCGAGGCGAGCCTTGCGGCCATCGCCGGATTGCTGGGCGCGAGAACCGTCACGTTGCGCCCGAGGTTGCCGATCGATTCGAACAGCTTGACGCGCGCCTTCACGGTCCGCTCGATCCGCGCGGCAAGGGGCAGGTCTTCCGGGACGTGCAGAGTCAGAGGGCGGAAACGGTCCGCGTAGAGAGTGCCGACGATGTCGTGGAGCGCGTCGAGATCCTCGAAGTGATGGAAGATCAGCCGGAGCGACACGCCGGCCCGCTCCGCGATGTCCCTCGAGGTGGGCGGAGTGTCGCTTTCTTCGAGGAGGGAGAGGGTGGCTTCGGCGATGCGGCGCCTCGTCCGCTCTCCCCGCACGTTGGGAGCGGGCCGCATGACCGGCCGATTCCAGAGCGGCGTCGACTCGCTACGCATCGCCGTCAACTGCAGACCCCTCCTTCGCCTAGAGCGGAGCTCCCCTCGCCGGTCCACGAACGGACAACCGCTGAGAGCCCTCGCCCAACTCCTCCGTCTACGTCGTCAGCAGCACCAGATATCCAAGAGCTGCGCCTTCCCCGTCGCGCTCGCGCTCGCGGCGTGGGCCCCGGCAATCGGGCCACCCATCAGGGTGAGACCGGCGACCAGCGCAAGCATCGGCACGAAACGGGCGAGGATCCTCCGCATGGCTTTCTCCTAAGAGCGTCACTTGACTGACCTAGACAAGTGCAGTCAACGTAACGTGTCAAGTCCCGCTGGTCAAACACCGCCGTCACTGACGGAGAGGCCCCTCTGACGCACAACCGTCGGGCGCCGAGGGGCGCCCGGCCGTGTAGGCCTTCGGGGCGCCGGGGGGACGAGGCGCAGGGCCTCAGGCGTCGGCGGCGACCGGCACCGAGAGAGCCGTAGGCGACATGCCGAGGCAGGCGGTGGCGGCCCGGTACGCGTCCCGGGCATGCGCCGTGTCGCCTGCCTCGTCGAACAGTCCCGCGAGCTCGGTCCACAGCTGGGCGGCCCTCCGCCCCGCTCCTGCCCCAGTGAGCACGGCGACAGCCTGGCGGTACCGACCGATTGCGTGGCGCGGATCTCCGGTCATGGCGGCGACACGCCCGTGGACCACGTAGGCGTAGGCCGCGTAGATGCTCGGCTCCTCGCCGAACAGCTCGAGCGCCCGATCCGCGAAGCGGACGGCATGGTCGAGGTCGCCCCCCGCGAGGTACGCCCGCGCTCGCTCCACGGCAACGCACGCGAGGTCGACACGACTGCCCCCTCCCGCCCGCAGGGCCTGCTCGGCGCGATCGAGCAGCGAAAGAACGGCCGGGACGTCCGGCACGTCCTGGCGGAGAAGCACGTTCGCGTGGGCGAGCCTGGCCCGGGCGAGGAGCCGCTCGTCCCCTCCCTCCCCCTGCAGCGCCACCGCCCGCTCCGCGTAGATCAGCGCGCCGGCGACGTCCCCCCGATGGGCGGGCAACCACGAGTTCTACGGTCACTCGATCGATGACCTGGGCGATCAGCTGGCTGGCGTTCCAGTACGCCGCGGCGAGCGCCTGCGGGTCGCCACCGCGCTCGGCTCGAGCGACGGAGTCCTCCGCCAGGTAGGCCGCGCGGGCCACGTCGCCCCGCTCGAAATAGGCGGAAAGCAGCGTCACCGCCACCCGGATGCCGTCGTCACTGTCCCGCAGGCCGAGGTCGGCGAGCGCGTCGAGCGCTGCCTCGCCGAGGTCCACCGCCCGGCCGAGATCGCCCGCTTCCCTGTAGCAGCGCATCAGGGCGATCACGGTCTGCATCCAGCGCGGCCCCCCGGGGTCCGCCTGCTCTCGCAGGGGTTCGAGGATGCCGATCGCCTGCTGCAGGCGACCTTGCACCTCCAACGCGGCTGCCCGGCCGGCACGAGCCTGGGCCATCAGCTCCGCATCACCGGCGTCCTGTGCCGCCGCGACCAGGCCGGCGAACTCGACCTCGGCCCGATCCACCTCGCCCGCCCCCAGCCGGTACTCGGCCTGCCGCAGCCCCAGCTTGACCCGCTGTGCGCGCTGCTCGTCCACACCGGTGAGGAGGAACCGCACGCTGCAGCCGACCGCCTGGGCCAGGGTGGCGAGCAACGGCGGGCTCGGCTCACGCTGGCCCGCCTCGATGCGCGACAGGTAGCTGGCCGACACGCCCGACGCCCGCGCGAGCGCCTCTTGGCGGATCCCGCGTCGCACACGGAGATCACGCAGGCGTGCCCCCAGCTCTGGGGTCCGAAGTGGTTCCATCCGGTACTACTTTGTCACAAATTGTTGCCTCGACTTGACCAGCGCCGCTGCAGGGAAACCGTTCCCGGACAGCTCAGACGACGCCGATCGGCTACGTGGATCTCCCGGGCGACCGCGTGACCGGCCCCGCTCGCCCACAGCCCGACACTCAGCCCAACCCAACGCCACCTTGTCCTACGACGTGGTCCACTAGACGGGATACAGGCCAAGTCGTGGTGCTGAGTTGTCGCAATTCGAACCCCGGCCCACTGCGTGACCAGCTCCTCGAGCTCGTTCGTGATCAGCGATGGCGGTAGACATCGGCTCGGTGCTCGATCCGGACGACGTACACGGCAGAATCTCTTTCCACCAGCCGGTAGATGACGCGGTACGCCCCGCGGCGCGCCGAGAAGTATCCGGCCAGCTCGCGGCCGAGCGGTTTTCCGACTCGACGCGGATCGTTCCGGAGCGGTCCGTTGCAGAACTCCCATACCGCGAGCGCAACCGCCAGGGGAAGCTCTTGTTCGAGGGCGCGCCGAGCGGCGCCTGACAGGAGGAGCTTGTGGCGGTCGCTCACGCAGCGCCGGTCTCGCGGCGCCGGCGCTGGTCGAGCAAGCGTGCCATGTCTTCCCCGGTGGTGACCTCTCCACGGGCGTACTCCGCTTCGGCCTCACGGATAGCTACCGGGGCCTCGGGATCCGAGAGGATGTCGAGGGTCTCCTCCAGTGCGGCCAAGTCCTCGGGCGAGACCAACACGGCGGCGGGATGGCCGTGCTTGGTGATGGTCACACGGGAGTGGGTCTTCTCCACGTCGGCGACCAGCTCCGAGAGCCGATTGCGGGCCTCGGCGAGAGGCAGCTCTTCCATAGCCAGAAGTATAGGCAGATTCTCGACCCCGGGGAGTTTCGTGAGCCCTGGGAGGTCGCCTTCACTGGACATACCATGCCGGCGTGACTTGGTCAGCTCTGCATTCTGTGCCCAGCCCGACGCCTTCGGACCGTACGCGGCAGGGGTTCGGGTGCCGCAGGTCCACGCGCGACCTCACGAAGCCCCTCGACACCCGCGGATGGTGATACCAGCTGGCCTGCGCCGGCGCCGGAGTGCGTGATGGACCGGATGGACCGCGAGCAGTTCTTCGCCCGGCTTGGGGCCTTGGACGAAGAGCGCCTGAAGAAGGCGCTGTGGAACCTGTACTGGCGCGGGACGGCCACGATCCGCCAACGCATCGAGGCCGAGCTTGACCCCGATGGCCCGCGTCCACGGCGAAAGGAGCCTGAGCCAGCGGATCCCGAAGGAACGCTCGATGAGGTTCGCGACTTCGTGGCGTTGGCCCGCTCGGGTGCTTACCTCGCCGGCGATCGCCGCGTCCGCCCCCGGGGAGCGCACGCGTTGGCGCTTCACCGGTACATCGAGGCGCTCGACGAGGTCGTCGCCCGCCGCTCTGCGACGGCGTCTTCTCGTCGGCGACCGAAGGACACGACCCGGGATCGGCTTACCAGCGATCTCGCCGAATGGCACGCGATGCTGGTCGACCGGTTGTTCGGCAGCGACTCCGAGGACCGCCTCGACCGGCTGGCCACGCACCCTGCCCTCGGGGGTCCGGACCTGATCTACCTTCAGGCGCAGCTCGCTCGGCGACGAGGAGACTTGGTGGCGGCGCGCCGCCTGGTGACCGGCGCGCTCGAGCGTTTACCCGGGCATCGGGATTACCTCGCGTTGAAAGAGATCGCGGCGCCGCTCCCGGATCGAGCACGCGACCTGGCCCGCTCCCGGTACGAGCGGCTGATGGGCAGCTGACCCGGGCATCGACGTCTACCTCCGAGCTGAGTTCGCTTCCCGTCAGCTCACAACCGGCGACGACGCCGCGACCAGCGCTGACGCAACGCGAATTTCGAGTGGAGACGATGGGACTCGAACCCACGACCTCCTGCGTGCAAACCTGCGCAGGCCCCGAAACGGCGGACGGGGACGGACAACGGTGGACGCGAAACCGCAGGTCGGTCCACTGATCGGTGGATCGCCGACCAAACGCCCGACGGCCTCGGACAGCCTCGGTTGGCGCCGGACGCGCGATGGACGCGCGATGAACGACCTGTCATGTTCGGGACGGACACCGCACGACGGGGCGCGCCTGGCTACCCGATGCCGAGCACCACGAGGCCCGGGATGCTCTCGAAGATGCGGTCCCCGCTGACCAGCTCGAGATCGAGGGCCAGGGCGGTCGCCGCGACCCATCGGTCGGCTTCGTGGATCTTCTGGGCGATCGCGTGTCCGCCACCGCTCGCCCAGGCACGGAGCTCCGCGTACCGGTCGATCAGCCGAGCGTCGCTCTCCACGACGTCGAGATCGGCAAGCGACCGCGCCAATCGACGAATACGGAGCTCTCCCCAGCCGGCGCGCAACGCACCGAACCGGATCTCGGCGACGGAGACGAACGAGACGACGGCCGTCCGGTCGGCGATGCGCGCCCTGGCGGCCTCCGCGCGAGGGACGGGGCGAGGGTCCAGCGCCCAACTGAGCGCGTCGGTGTCGACGACGACGTGCGTCGACGCTCTTCGCGAGGTCACACCTCAGCGAGGATGGTGTGGAAGGTGTCCCACTCCTCGTCGCTCAAGTCTGGAATGGCGAACTCCTCGGGAGTGAGGCGAGAGCGGAACTCCCACAGGCGCGGGTCGTCCACCGTAAAGAGGTGGAGCTCGCCTTCTTCGTCGTGCGGCTCGAGAGCGGACACCGCCCACAGCTTACGGGACCGAGAGTTGGCCATTGTCCCGCCCTACCGTGCCGCGGCGGATCTGGCCGGCAGCTCGACGACGGTGGCGGCGTCCGCGAGCGCAGAGAGCGCGTTCGCGAGGACCTCGTCACGGTCTTCCGTCGCGTGCTGATAGCGCAGGGCTGCCACCGGTGAGGAGTGGCCGAGCCGCGCCATCAGCTCCTTGGTGCTCGCACCGGTGGCCGCCGCGAAGGTCGCCCCGGTGTGCCGGAGATCGTGAAGGTGGAGGTCGGGCCTGCCCACCTTGGTCCGCGCCGAGACCCAGGCCTTCCGGAGCAGGCTCGGCGCCAGGGGGTCCCCTCGCTCCCCGACGAGGAGTGGCGCGTCGGCAGCTGGCCCGACGTAGTTGGCCAGGTGTTGGGCGAGCACAGCCCGGATGTTGGGCGGGATCGCGATCGTCCGACGGCCCGCCTCGGTCTTCGGCGGCTTCACCAGCACGCGTCCGCCCCACGTCTCCACACGCGTGACGTCCACGGTGAGCTTCCACCGAAGCTGGTCGACGTCTCTGCGACGTAGACCGAGCAGCTCTCCCCGCCGCAGTTGGCACCACGTCGCGAGCAGCACGGCGATCCTGTAGCGAGACGGCATCGCCTCGGCGAGCGCCTGCACCTGTGCCACCGTCGCGATCGGGCGCTCCTTGGCGCGCTCCACGCCGCCGCCCTTCACTTGGCACGGGTTGCGCGCGATCACCTCGTCGCTCACCGCGACCGTGAGGATCTGACGCAGCAGGCGGTAGGCCTTCGCGGCGGCTGAGGCATGTCGAGCGGAGACCTGCACGTGCCAGCTCCGCACCATGGAGGGGGTCAGGCTCCCGAGGTTGGAGCTCCCGAGCTCGGGCAGCACGTATGTGTCGAGCAGGTAGCGATAGAGCTCTCTCGTTCGTTGGGCGAGGTCGTGCCTTCCTTCGAGCCACGCGTTGGAGAAGTCGCGAAGCGTCACACGTGACCGTCGAGGATCGACGACGATTCCTCGAAGCTTGTCGGCCTCGATGGTGACGACATACGCATCCGCGTCCTTGCTCCGCTTGAACGTCCGCGTCACGACGCGATCTCCGATGCGCGTACGGACGTCGTACATCGTGACGTGGTCGACGAGATCCGCTGCGAGCGTCCTTGCCCCCGCGCGCCCCGCCTCGTTGTCGCGGAAGCTCCGACTGACCCTCGACCCGTTCGCCTGTCTCCCGAATACGCGGATCGTCTTCTGTGCCACTGCTCTCCTCCTCGAGGCTCGGGCTCGATCTCAGGTCTGGAAGCTACGCCGCGGGTGCTCGCCCGTCCCTCGGCCGGGTGACCCTCGCCGGGAAGCCCACGTTTCGGTCGCCGGTCCGGTATCGCTCGAGCGCCACGGCAGGGATCCTTCTCGCCCCGCCGACCTTCACCGCCGTGAGCTCCCCTCGCCTGATCAGCTCGTAGACGGTCGAGCGCGAAAGCGAGAGCCGCTTGGCGGCCTCCGGCACGGTCAAGAGGAGCTGGTCGCCTGTCGCGGTGTGTTCGGCGCGCAGGGCGCCCGTCACCCGGCGGGCGATCTCGGTGGCGAGGCGCGCTGCGAGTGCGTCGAGCCGCGCCTCGATGCGTGCGTCGACGACGCGCTCGATCAGTCCGGACAGGTCGAGTTCCTCCAGGCCGTCCATGGTGCGGGTCATCCGAGCCCCCTCGCCTCGCGCTTGCGCTCGACGCGCTCTGCGAAAGGCGTGCGGCTAATGGCTTCGTAGTCGCGCAGGTGCGGCACGGCCGCGATCACGGTGTCGTCGACGTCGTCGGTGCCCGCGGCGGCGGCGAAGGCAGCGAGGTAGCCGGTGAGCCCGGGGAGCAGGCGCGCGACCGACGCCGTGCGCCTGGCGGCCGCGATGCGCTCAGCGCCGACACGGCGCGAGACGAGGCTCGCTGCTTGGATCCGGCGCCATTCTTCTGAGAGCGGCCAGCGGGAGCGGTTCACGTCGGCTCCCTTCGGTTCTCTGAGCGTGAGCCACTCGCAGGTGAGGTAGCGCCACAGGTCGCCGGTGGCGCAAAGGACCTCGTCTGGTGAGGAGAGGCCGAACTCGACGAGCGCGTCGCGCGCGACCTCGAACTCGACCCGCCAGACCGGCTCACCCGGGCGGTACGCGTCGCCCCAGATCTCGTGCCACCAGGTGGTGCCCTTGTGCTCGACCTCTGCGGACTTGTCGTACACGCGGCCGTAGAGGGTGCGGGTCCTCCTCGAGCCGAAGGAGAAGCCCGTGAGCCGGCCGCGGTCCTCGAAGGTCCGGCGGGCGTCGGCCCGGCACACGAAGCGGTGCGCGTCGACTCCGCACGGCGCCCACCCCTGGACGTCGCAGAAGAGGTCGACGCGGCTCACCGACCAGGAGGGGGCCGCGACCTCGGGCGAGAGCAGCGCGTCGACGGCGGCGACCGTCGCCGTCGGGCCGAGGGAGTGGAGGGTCTCTGCGCGTGGCTGGACGCGGATGGCCGGCAGGTGCTCGCTCTCGGTGAGCCCGATGCGCCCGAGGCGGGTGTTGAGGCAGAACCGGTAGCGGCCCCAGGCGTGGTCGGCCAGGACCGCGATCTCCTCTCCGATCACGAGCGGGACGGGCCGGTGGCGCGCGTCGGCCACGCGCCGGTCGCGCTCCAGGCGGTCCAGGAACCCCTGCGGCACATGCGCCCTCCCCGAGAGGTAGAAGGCGTCGACCTCTGAGGCGAGCTCTGCGAGCGGGCCCGGGGCATCTACCCGCAGCTTTGCGACTAGGTGGTCGGTGGAGTGCGCAGCGTCGGGAAGGCTCACCGCTCAGTCCCCGAGCTCGCCGCGGTGATAGGCGATGTTGCGCTCGATCTGGCCCTTCCAAGCGCGTTCTAGGTCCAGGGTGATCCATTCGAAGCGGTAGTCGTCGGGGTGGACCCCAAAGCGCGTCCTGAACTCTTTCAGCTTCCTGAACACGGTCGCGCGGTGCCAGCCCCCGCGCTCCAAGTTGGCGAACCCGCCCGCCAGGTGCCAGGCCACCCAGAAGCCGATGAGCTCTGACTCTTGGAGCGCCTGCTCGGCGATGTCGTCGAGCACGACCGCTGTGAGCTCTTCTTTCTCGGTGCCTCTGCCCGGGTAGGCCTCGACGAGCACGTCTTCGTCGAGGTGGTCGTAGAAGGCCGCCCAGCGGGAGGCCGCCCTGCCGAATCCCTCGATCGAGCCGGACTTCTCCTGGCGGTAGTCGGGTGCCATGGGCCGCCTATTGTCGCACAATTGCGACTGATCGTCAAGCCTCGTTCACCAGGCATTTTCCGACCAGGCCGGCCGGGGGCCGGCCGTTTCCATGGTGTCCTCCGCAGGCGTCCGGGCCGTCAAGGCGCCTGGTCGCACCTCAGCTCGTGCCCGAGTACCTCGTCGCTGCTCCCGTGGCCTTGACCGCCCTTGTCGATGCCGTGAGCGACGCGGCCTCCTCCGGCGTCGCGGAGCTGCCCGAGAGTCCGCGTGTGCTTCGAGTCGTATTTTGCGGGTGCTGTGTTACAGGGCACGCACCCCGCCCCGCCCGGCGGCTTAGCCGCCGGCGGCGACGGGGCGGAAGGGTTCGATCTGGCCGTCGTCCCGACGGTGACGTAGGACGTCAGTGACGGCACAGTTGCCCGCCGATCACCCGTGTAACCGCAGGTATGCCCTGCCACCGACCGGCACTTCGGCCCGCCCTTGTGTCGCGGTAATGGGACAGGCGAGATCGTTAGTAGGGGACACCCCGAGCTCCCGCCGCGCCACCATCAACTGTCACAGGCTCGACGTAGCGTGCGGTCGTGCCGCGGCTGTCGTACTTCTACGGGATTGCCATCTACGTCTACTGGGACGATCACAACCCTCCGCACTACCATGCAACGTACGGCGAGCACGAGGCCTGGATCGTGATCGCCGACGGGTCCGTGATGCAAGGTTCGCTCCCCAGACGGGCACTGCGCCTCGTGCGCACGTGGCACCGCCTGCGTCAAGGCGAACTGGAGGCGGCCTGGGCGAAGGCCCGGGCCAACCAGGCTCTCGGTACCATAGAGCCGTTGCCATGAAGATCAACTACCGGATCCCCCACGTCGAGAAGGTCGAGGTGCCTCGCTCGCACGTGATACGACTCACCTTCGAC
>DAIRCY010000042.1:18808-21211 GCA_036796435.1 Acidimicrobiales bacterium | reverse complement strand
CCCGACGACGGCGCCCCCGACGACGGCGCCGCCCGCGCCGACCACCACCACGACGACGACGACGACACCGGTCCCACCCCCGCCGACCACCACGACGACGCCGGTCACACCCCCGCCCGCCCCCGGCACAGCCCGCCAGGCCGTCACGGCAGGCGACGTACGACGCGGGTCGTCCGCGGGAAGCATGGTCCGTGAGGCGTGCGGACCGCCCCGACCTAGGCTCGGTGACGCATGCAGCCGGTGACGACACCGCGCGTCTTCTCGGGACGGTACGAGCTGACGCACCTCGTCGCCCGGGGTGGCATGGCCGAGGTGTACCGGGCGCGCGACCGCCTCCTCGACCGCCCCGTCGCCCTCAAGGTGCTGTTCCCGGAGCTCTCCGTCGACCGGGCGTTCGTGGAGCGGTTCCGCCGGGAGGCGCAGGCCGCTGCGAACCTCTCCCACCCGAACATCGTGCCGGTCTTCGACTGGGGAGAGGACGACGGCACCTACTACATCGTCATGGAGTACATCGACGGTCAGCCGTTGTCCCAGGCGCTCAGGTCTGGAGGGCCGATGCCCGCCGGCCGCGTCGCGCAGATCGGCGCCCGCGTCGCCGACGCGCTCGCCTACGCCCACCGCCATGGCGTCGTCCACCGTGACGTGAAGCCCGGCAACGTGCTGCTCACGAGCGACGAGCAGGTGAAGGTGACCGACTTCGGGATCGCACGCGCCATCAACACCGAAGAGAGCCTGACCCAGACCGGCGCCGTCATGGGCACCGCCACGTACTTCTCACCGGAGCAGGCCGAGGGGGTCGGCGTCGACGCGCGCAGCGACATCTACTCCCTCGGTGTCGTCCTCTTCGAGATGATCGCGGGACGGCCGCCGTTCCTCGGCGACTCCCCGGTCGCCGTCGCCTCGAAGCACGTGCGCGAGCAGCCGCCGCTCCTCTCGGACCTGAACCCGACGGTCCCCCCGGCGCTCGAGGGGATCATCGCCAAGGCGATGGCCAAATCGGCCGACCTGCGCTACCAGTCGGCGTCAGACCTGCGGGCCGACCTGCAGCGGTTCGGCGAGGGACGGCCCGTGTCGGCGCCTGACGCTGCGACGACCGCGATGCTGGCCGCGGCCGCCGAAGCGACCGGGATACACGACACGGCCCGGACCGGCGTGTTCGCTGCGGGGCCCGCGACCCAGACGGTGCCGGCCGCCGACGGGCGTCAGCCCGCGAGGAACGACTCGGGGGTCTGGCGCTGGGTGCTGCTCCTGCTCGGACTGCTCGTCGTGCTCGGCCTCGTCGTCTACCTCATCCTCCAGAGCTTCGGCTACTTCGGGAGCTCCAAGCTCGTGATCCCGACAGTCCACGGACAGCCCGTGGGCGCTGCCCTGAGCACACTCAGGTCCAAAGGCCTCGTCGTGTCGGTGATCACACACCGGAGGTCGACATCCGTGCCGAAGACACACGTGATCTCCACGGTGCCAAGGGCGGGATCGAAGGCCCATCGCGGCGAGCACGTGGAGCTGATCGTGAGCAAAGGCGGGGTGCCGAAGGTCACGATGCCCACAGTGAAGGGCGAGCAGTATTCGCGCGCGTACTCGAAGCTCGCCGGACTCGGGCTCGTGCCGACCGAGCACCTCGTGGCGAACACACAGCCCACCGGTACCGTGCTGAGCCAGACACCTCCGAGCGGCCAGACGGTCAAGAAGGGCGCGACGGTGACCCTCACCGTCGCCACACGGAATTCGGTCGTGGTGCCGAACGTCGTCGGCGACACGACCGCCAACGCCGGCAGCACGCTCGGCGCCACAGGGCTCGCAGCCGGAACGGTCTCGACAGGCTGCTCGAGCCAGTACGGGAGCGGCATCGTGATGGCCCAGACACCCAAGGCGGGCACCCACGTGGCGCCGGGTGCGAAGGTCAACCTCGAGGTCTCGAAGGGCCCGTGCACCGTGGTCGTCCCGAACGTGGTCGGGGACACAAAGACACAGGCGGTGGCGACGCTGTCCGGCGACGGCCTGCAGGCCAATGCGACGACAACGTCGACGTGCGCGCCCGCGACAACAGGCAAGGTCGTGGCCCAGACACCCGGGGGCGGCTCGACAGTGAAGAGCGGATCGACCGTCGGGATCACCGTCTGCAAGGCTCTGGTCAGCACATCGACCACGACGACCACCGCCCCCAGCCACACACCGCCAGGCCACACAAAGGCCTTGACAGCGGCGACAGCCACGATGCCGCCGAAGTCGGGCGGCTGAGGCGCAGCAGTCCCTAGCAGCCCTGCGGCCCGCCGCCGGCCAACTGGGCGAGGAAGTTGCAGAGCATGGCCGGCCCCGCGTCGGTGAGGATCGACCTCAGTTCGGTGATTTTCCCGGCGTTCCGGGTGGCGAGGATCAGGCGTGTCATGCCGTCCAGTATCCCGG
>DAIRCY010000042.1:0-18798 GCA_036796435.1 Acidimicrobiales bacterium | reverse complement strand
CCGCGTCGGTGAGGATCGACTCGGGGTGGAACTGCACCCCTTCGACCGCGAGGCTCCGGTGGCGCACCCCCATGACGACGCCGTCCGCCGTCGTGGCGGTGACCTCGAGGGCGTCGGGGACGGTGTCGGGTGTGAGCACGAGCGAGTGGTACCTGGTCGCCACGAACGGGTTCGCGAGGCCCTCGAAGATGCCGGTGCCGGCATGGTGTATCTCCGACGTCTTGCCGTGCATCAGCGCGGGAGCATGCACCACATCGGCGCCGAAGGCCTGGCCGATCGCCTGGCAGCCGAGGCACACCCCGAAGATCGGCACCACGCCTGCGAGCTCGCGCACCACGTCGAGGGTGACCCCCGCGTCCTCGGGACGGCCCGGCCCCGGCGAGAGCACGACGGCGTCAGGGGCGAGGGCCCGGATCCCGGCGACGTCCACCGCGTCGTTTCGGTGGACGTCGAGCTCTGCCCCCAGCTCACCGAGCTCCTGGACGAGGTTGTAGACGAACGAGTCGTAGTTGTCGACGACGAGGAGCCGGACGGCCACGGCGAGATCGTAGGACGCCGCCTTCCCACCGGCCGACCCAGGGTCTAGCCTCCTGCGGCGTGGCACCCAAGGGGCAGAGCGGGCCGGGCCGCGCGCAGCGCAAGGGCACGTCCGCCGGCGGACGCACGACCGTGACGACCCGGGCGCGCATCGGCCGCTACACGACGGCCGAGCAGAGCGGGAAGTACACGCCTCCGGTCCCGAGGACGGTCCGCAAGAGCCCGCGGTGGTTCGGGCCGGTTGTCCTCAGCCTCCTCATCCTCGGGGTCCTCCTCATCCTCCTCAACTACCTCACGATCCTGCCCGGCGCCGTCTCTGCGTGGTACCTCGTGGCAGGCCTCGTCGTCATCTTCGTCGGGTTCGTAATGGCGACCCGCTACCACTGACCGTCCAGGCGTGACCGGCTACGCCCGCAACGAGCGGCTGGCGCTCGCCGACGTCATGCGCGACGTGGGGCCCGACGCGCCCACGCGCTGCGAGGGGTGGACCGTTCGCGACCTCGCGGCGCACCTCGTTCTGCGGGAGCGTCGTCTCGACGCTGCGCCGGGCATCGTGGTCGCGCCGCTGCGCGCCTACACCGCGAAGGTCCAGCGCCGGCTCCGAGAGCGCCCGTGGACCTCCCTCCTCGAGATGGTGCGCTCGGGGCCCCCGGCGCTGCTCCGGCCGGTCGACGAGCAGATGAACCTCGCCGAGATGTTCGTCCACCACGAGGACGTCCGCCGCGCCCAGCCGGGCTGGGAGCCGCGCGAGCTCGACGCCGGCGAGGAGCGCGCATTGTGGGCGCGGGTCTCCCCGATGCTCAGGCTCTCCCGACGTCGGCTGCCGGCCGGCATTCGGCTGGAGGCGGCCGGGTTCGGCGAGGCCGACGGCGGTCCCCCCGGGCCCCGGGTCACCGTCACCGGGACACCTGGTGAGCTCCTTCTGTTCGTCTCGGGGCGTCAGGACGTCGCGCGGGTCCAGCTCAGCGGTCCGGCGGACCTGGTCGAGCGGCTGAGCTCCGCGCGCCTCGGCATCTGAGGGAGGCTCCCGCGATCTCCGGGTAGGCGGCGCGCAGCCGGGTGGTGACCCGGTGCTCGATCACGAAGGCCAGGAGGGGAATGAATCCGGCGCCGATCATCGCCGCCATCTGGAGGAGGGTGAAGCGGGCGCGGCGCGCGAGGTCGACCGCTACGAGCAGGTAGACGATGTAGAGGAAGCCGTGGACCGGCCCCACGATGGCGTCGACCTGAGGCACCCCTGCGCCGTACTGGAGAGGGACGCCGACAAAGACCAGGGTCGCCAGCCCCGTGCCGACGACGTACGCCATGACCCGGTACCGGACGAGGGCTGGGCCGAGCCCCCGCGTCGGGTCGTCGAGGTCACTGGGCCGGAAGTAACCCGGCGCCACCCTGCGTGCGGCCTTCCGGAGCCCGTCGCCGCTCACCGCCGTCTCCATCCCTTCGGCCCTTCGGCGGCCAGGCGTGCGAGCCGGTCGTTGTAGGCGGCGAGCTCGGGGTCCTCGTCCTCACGGCGCCTCATCTGCGGAACCGGCCGTTCGGCCCGCGGGGCGCCGGCCGGGCCGGGGTCGGTGTGGACGAGCTGCCACCACACCCACACCCCGGCCAGGGCGAAGAGCGGCCACTCGACCGAGTAGAGGTACGAGAGGCCGTTCCCCCCGAGGGCCCGGTGGACCTGCCACCAGAAGGCGAGCAGGCAGCCGGGAAACCACACGAGGAGCGCGAGGTGGAGGACGAGCGCCCTCTTCGACAGCCAGCGCTCGCGCCGCGGCACCGACGAACGCTCAGCCCAGACGCTCGACGATCGTGGCGTTGGCGAGGCCGCCGCCTTCGCACATGGTGAGCAGGCCGTATCGGCCGCCGGAGCGGTCGAGCTCGTGCACCAGGGTCGCCATGAGCTTCCCGCCCGAGGCGCCCAGAGGGTGTCCGAGCGCGATCGCGCCGCCGTTCACGTTGACCTTCGCCATGTCGGGATGGACCTCGCGCTCCCATGCGAGCACCACCGACGCGAAGGCCTCGTTGATCTCGAAGAGATCCACGTCGTCGAGCGACAGCTTGGCCCGCTCGAGTACCGTGCGCGTTGCGGGGATCGGCCCGGTGAGCATGGTGACCGGGTCCACGCCCGCCAGAGCGAACGCGACGAAGCGCGCCCTCGGGGTGAGGCCGAGCGAGCTCGCGCGCTCCTCGCTCATGATGAGGACCGCCGAAGAGCCGTCGGTGATCTGGGAGGAGTTGCCCGCCGTCACCTTGCCGTCCGGCTTGAACGCGGGCTTCAGCTGCGCGAGCGCGTCGAGCGAGGTGTCCGGCCGCACGCCCTCGTCGGCGGCCACCACGACATCGGTGTCGTTCCCGTCCTCGTCGCGTACGGCGATTGGCACGATCTCCTGCTCGAAACGGCCCTCGGCGGTCGCCCGGGCGGCGCGTTGGTGGCTGCCGAGCGCGTACGTGTCGAGCTCCTCGCGGCTTATCTGCCACGCATCCGCGATCATCTCGGCGGAGATCCCCTGGTTGACGAGGCCGCCCCGCTCCGCGTACCGCTGCACCATGCGCGGGCCGAACGGCATTCCGAGCTCCCGGACGACCGAGGAGCCCATCGGGGTCCGGGTCATGCCCTCGATGCCGCCCGCCACGACGACGTCGTAGGCGCCTGCCATGACGCCCTGAGCGGCGAAGTGGATCGCCTGCTGGGACGAGCCGCACTGACGGTCGACGGTGGTGGCGGGCACGGACTCGGGCCAGCCCGCAGCGAGCACCGCGTTGCGCGCCACGTTGAGCGACTGCTCCCCGACCTGCATCACGCAGCCCATGATGACGTCGTCGATCAGCGCCGGGTCGAGATCGTTGCGCGCCTGGATCGCCTTGAGCGACTCTGAGGCGAGATCGACGGCGTGCCAGTTCTTGAAGACGCCGTTGCGCTTGCCGCCGGCGGACCTGACTGCGTCCACGATGACCGCGCTCGTCATGATGCCCTACCTCCTCGATCGGACGGGCCGTCGGCGGCGGGCTCCCGCCACGTGGAGCTCATCGTAGTGGTGGCGCCCTATCCTGCCCCCTGTGGCCGACGGGACCGGGTCGAGGAACATGGACCGCTGGCTCGGTGACGGCGGCATGCCGCTCCTCGGGGCGCTCGGGATCTCGATCGACACCTACGGCGTCGACGGGGAGGACCTCGGCTGGGTCGAGGGCGCATTCACGCCTCCGCCCCTCTCGTGCAATCCGCACGGCGCGGTCCAGGCCGGAGTCCACTCCGTCGTCTTCGATGCCGCCATGAACTTCGCCGTCAATGCGGCGCTCCCGTCGGGCGACCGCACGCGCGCCACGCTCGAGCTCAAGACCGAGACGATGCGGCCGGCGGTCTCCGGCGAGCGGTACGCGCTGCGCGGCGAGGTCACCCGTCTGGCGCGCCAGGTCGCGTTCGCCGAGGCGATCCTGCGCGACGGCGAGGGACGGGTCGTGAGCAGGGCAACGGGCACCTTCCTGCTCGACCGTGCGGCCGCCGGGAGCTGACGGGGGTCAGCGGCCGATGTGCACTGTCGGGGCTCAGTGGCCGATGTGCACGGCCGGGATCGACCCGAGCCGCCCGGCGTGGAAGTCCTCGAACGCCTGGGCGAGCTCGTCGCGGGAGTTCATCACGAACGGCCCGTAGGCCGCGACGGCCTCGCGGATGGGCTCGCCACCGAGGAGGAGGAGCTCGAGCGACGACGTAGAGGAGTCCTGGACACCGTCGGCGGCGAGCACCAGTGCGTCGCCCGGCCCGAACACCGCGAGCTGCCCCGAGTGCACGGGCCGGCCCTCTGTGCCGACCGCGCCCCGGCCGGCGAGCACGTAGACGAGGGCGTTGCGCCGCTGCGGCCACGGGAGCGCAAGTCGCGCGCCGGGGGCGAGCGTTGCGTGCACGAGGGTGATCGGCGTGTAGGTCTCGCCCGGGCCCCTATGGCCGCCGACCTCGCCGGCGATGACCCGCAAGAGCGCACCTCCGTCGGGCGAGGAGAGGAGCGTCGCTGTGTGCGGCTCGATCCCCTGATAGCGCGGCGCGACCCACTTGTCCCGCTTGGGGAGGTTCACCCACAACTGGATCCCGTGGAAGAGGCCCCCGGACGCGACGAGGTCCTCCGGTGGCCGCTCGATGTGCAGGATTCCGGCGCCGGCCGTCATCCACTGCGTGGCGCCGTTGGTGATCAGTCCCCCGCCGCCGATCGAGTCCTGGTGCTGGAAGGTGCCGTCGATCATGTACGTGACGGTCTCGAAGCCGCGATGGGGATGCCAGGGGGTGCCCTTCGGCTCGCCCGGCGCGTACTCGACTTCACCCATCTGGTCCATGTGAACGAACGGATCGAGGTCGGCGAGCGGCACACCGGCGAAGGCTCGCCGCACGGGGAACCCCTCCCCTTCGAGACCGTGTGGCGCGGTCGTCACCTGGCGGACCGGCCGGAACGCGGTCGTGGCGGCGTCGGGCGCGTCGACGCGCGTGAGGGTGAGCCAGTCGTCCACCGTCACTGCAGGCATGTCGGGTCTCCTCTCGCTGCGTCTGCTCGCCCGTCCCCGGCGAGCGCGCGTCCGTAGGATGGTGCAACGCCCCGGCGCCGACCTTTGTTCCGGACCTCGGGGGTGGAGAGGCATGGCCGCCGGGCGCGTCAGCAGACGCGGTCGAGCCTGCCGCTCTCGAGGTCGAAGAGGAAGCCGCCGGCGGTGATGCCTCCGAGGAGGGGTGTCGAGCGGACCCGCGCCACGTCCTCGCGAAGTGCCGCCTCCTGGTCCTGGGTCGCGAGGAGCTCGACGCTCCGGGTGTCCGGACCACCGCGGGCCTCGATCGCCTCGTGGAGCGGCTCGTCACCGCCGGCAGCCATGGCGCAACGGGTGTGGGCCACCACCATGAAGCGGGCCGCGCCGAGCAGGTAGCGAGCGACGACGAGGCCGCGCAGCACGTCGTCGGTGACCCTCGCCCCTGCGTTGCGGAAGATCTTGGCGTCCCCGGGCACCAGACCGAGCATGCGCAGCGGGTCGAGGCGCGAGTCGATGCAGGTGAGCACGGCGAGGAGCTTCGCCGCGCGCGCTTCGAGGCCGCCGAAGGCGTAGCGCTCGGCGTAGAGGGCGTTGGCCGCAAGGATGTCGTCGAAGGGGCCATAGGCCAGCGAGCTCATGGAACTCCCGAGTCGACCGTCTGACGCATTTGCGGCCAAGAAGATACGGAGGAGCGGGTCTCCGCGTCCAGCGCGTCAGGACGACATCCGCCCCCAGAGCCGGCGCATCCCGGCGAGCCACCGCTCCCGGTCCTCGGCGCGGTGGCGCTCGTAGGTGGCGACTTCCGGGTGGGGGAGCACGAGGAACCGCTCCTCGGCGAGGCCCGCGACGACGGCGTCCGCCACGGCGGCGGGCTCGAGCAGCTCGCCTGCGGCGAGGACGGACTTGGCCGACGGCTCGTCGGCGTCGAGGCCACCGAGAAGCATCGGGGTGCGCACGCCCTGGGGGCACAGGCAGGAGACCTTGACGCCGCCGGCGGCGTGGGTGATCGACAGCCACTCGGCGAGCGCGACCGCGGCGTGCTTCGTCACGCTGTAGGGCGCGGACCCCAGGTTCGTGAGGAGCCCCGCCGCGGATGCCGTTGCGAGGAGGTAACCGCCGCCCCGGGCCTCCATGCGGGGTGCGAGCGCCCGGGCGGCACGGACGTGCGCCATCACGTTGACGGCCCAGATGCGGTCCCACTCGGCGTCCGGCACCTCGACCCCGCCGGCGATCGCGATACCGGCGTTCGAGCAGAAGAGGTCGATCGGTCCGATCTCGGTCTCCGTCCGCTCGACGAGGTGCAGGATGTCGCGCTCTTGTGCGACGTCGCAGCGCATCGCGATCGCCCGCGCCCCGGTGGCCTCGACCGCCGCAGCGACTTCGACGGCCCCTTGCTCGTCGAGGTCCGCGACCACGACGGCGCGAGCCCCCTCTGCGCCGAACCGCTCGCACAACGCGCGGCCGATGCCGCTCGCCCCACCGGTCACCACCACGACCTTGCCGGCGAGCTCCATCGTCCCTCCTGTCCCACGGTGCACCGCCGCGTCCCTCGGGGGGACGCGTGTGCGCCTATCGTGGCACCCGACTGCAGAGGAGGGGCAGGGTGGCAAGGACGACGCCGGGTGCGGTGTGGCGCGGTGGCCGGCGCTCGAAGGTGCGGCGCCTGCCCGAGCGTGCCGCCTACGACCGAGAGACGATCGAGGCGATCCTCGACGAGGGGTTCGTGTGCCACGTCGGGTTCTGCACCGACGACGGCCCAGCCGTCATCCCGACCGGCTACGCGCGGGTGGGCGACGTGGTGTACCTGCACGGGGCGGCAGCAAACCACGCGTTGCGCACGGTGGGCGCCGGCCAGCCGGTGTGCCTCGCGGTCACCCTCGTCGACGGGCTCGTCCTCGCGCGCTCGGCCTTCCACCACTCGATCAACTACCGGTCGGTCGTCCTCTACGGCACGGCTGAGGAAGTCACCGACGACGCCGAAAAGCGCTCGGCGCTCGACGCGGTCGTGACCCAGATCGTCCCAGGGCGGACCGCGGACGCGCGCGGCCCGAACGACGTCGAGCTCCGCAAGACGCGCGTCGTGCGGATCCCGATCGACGAGGCCTCGGCCAAGGTCAGGACCGGCGGCCCGAAGGACGACCCCGAGGACATCGAGTCCGGCGGGATCTGGGCCGGCCATCTCCCGCTCTTCACCGTGGCCGGGGACCCCGTGCGGGACCCCGAAAGCGACGAGCGGCTTCCCATCCCCGACTACGTCTCCCACTACCGGCGGCCGGGAACCTGAGGGGAGGGCGCACAGGGCCCGTCCGGTGACCGCTCTGGGGCGGGGCGGTCGGCCACTTGTAGGCTCCGGCCGATGCCCGGCTCTCTTCTCGGTAACCGCGTCCCGCGTGTAGAGGACCCCGACCTGCTCACCGGTCGGGGCACGTACGTCGGGAACCTGAAGATCCCCGGCTGCCTCGCCGCCGCGTTCGTCCGCTCCCCGTACGCCCACGCCCGTGTCCGATCGGTGGACACGAAGGCCGCGGCGTCGGCGGACGGAGTCGTCGCGGTGTACGTCGCCGCCGACCTGGGGCTGCCGGCGCTCGGGGGCTTTTTCGTGCTGAACCCCGCCTGCGCCAGACCTCCGCTCGCCACCGAAAAGGTGCGCTTCGTCGGCGACGCGGTCGCCGTGGTCGTGGCGGTGGACGAGGCCGCGGCTGTCGACGCAGCCGAGCTCGTCGTCGTCGACTACGAACCGCTCGACGTGGTGGTCGACCCCGTGGAAGCCACCGACTCGACCGCCCCGCTCCAGTTCGAGGAGCTCGGCACGAACGTCGCCGGCGGGTTCGCCGGCTCGGAGCCGGACCCCCTCGCCGGCGCGGTCACGATCGTGCGCGCGCAGCTCGAGAACCAGCGCGTCGCGGTCGTGCCGATGGAAGCCGACGCGATCGCTGCCGTGCCGGGCGACGACGGGGACGGCCACGAGCTGACCGTGTACGTCTCGACGCAGATGCCGCACGCGTTTTGGGGCATCGTCGCAAAGACGTTTGGCATCGACAAGTCGGCGGTGCGGGTGGTGGCGCCGCACGTCGGCGGGGCGTTCGGCAGCAAGGTCGGGCTCGGTGCGGAGCACGCCGTCGTCATCGCCGCCGCCCGCCGCCTCGGGCGGCCGGTGCGGTGGGTCCAGACCCGTGCCGAGGCGTTCACGGGCATGCCGGACGGCCGCGGGCAGGTGCAGTGGATCGAGCTCGGCTTCGACGAGGCACACCGCATCACCGGCATGCACTGCCGCGTCCTCGGGGACGGCGGCGCCTACGCGGGGTTCGGCGGCGGCCTCTGCCTCGGTCCCACCCGCATGATGGCAGAGGGCGTGTACCGCATCCCGGTCCTGCGCTACGACGCCGCAGCCGTCGTGACCAACACCACCCCCGTCGGCGCCTTCCGAGGGGCGGGCCGCCCCGAGGCTGCCGAGCTCCTCGAGCGGATGATGGACATCGCGGCCGCCGAGCTCGGGGTGGACCCCGTCGAGCTGCGCCGGTCGAACCTCCGCCAGCCCTTCTCCGAGCCAGTCACCACGGCCGTCGGCACGGTGTACGACACGGGGGACTACGAGGCGGCGCTCTCCAAGGCGCTCGAGCTCGCCGGCTACGACGGACTCCGCACCGAGCAGGCCCGGCGCCGGGCACGGGGCGAGACGGTGCACCTGGGCATCGGCGTCTCCCTCTACGTCGAGGTGACCGGCGGCGGCTCCGAGCTCGGGGCGGTCGAGGTCCACGAGGACGGCAGCGCGACGATCCGGGTCGGCACCTCCTCCCACGGTCAGGGTCATGCGACCGCCTTCTCGTCCATCGTCTCGGACACCCTCGGGATCCCCCTCGACCGGGTCCGCTTCGTCCAATCCGATACCGCGCTCGTCCCTCGCGGTGGGGGGACGGGCGGGTCTCGCTCGCTCCAGATCGGCGGCAGCGCGGTGCTGCGCGCCGCCGAGGCGGTGCTCGACCGTGCCCGGTCGCTCGCCGCCCGGGAGCTGGAGGCCGCGCCCGAAGACATCGTCGTCCACGACGGCGGCCGAATCGGGGTCGCAGGCGTGCCCGCCAGCGCCCTCAGCTGGGGAGAGGTCGCCGCGCTCGCCTCCCGGGAGCCCGCGGTCGCGGACGGGGCGGCAGGCGAGGAGTGGCCTTCGGGTCTCGGCCCCCTGGCGGCCGCGCTGGACTTCGAAGAGGGCGACTCGTCGTTCCCCTTCGGCGCGCACGTCTCTGTCGTCGAGGTCGACACCGAGACGGGCAAGGTCCGGCCGGTTCGCCATGTCGCCGTCGACGACTGCGGGCGGGTCCTGAACCCGTTGCTCGTCGCGGGCCAGCAGCACGGTGGGATCGGGCAGGGGATGGCGCAGGCGTTGTGGGAAGAAAAGCTCTTCGACGAGTCCGGAAACCCTGTCACGGCCAGCCTCGCCGACTACGAGATGCCGAGCGCGGCGGAGCTTCCCTCGTTCGAGGTGGCGAACACCGAGACGCCCACCTTCCTCAACCCGCTCGGCGCGAAGGGTATCGGGGAGTCGGCAACGGTCGGGTCCACCCCCGCGGTCCACAACGCGGTCGTCGACGCGCTCGCCCATCTCGGCGTGCGGCACGTCGCGATGCCGTGCACCCCCGAACGGGTGTGGCGCGCAATCGACGTAGCCGCGTCCGGCTCTCCCGACGCGGCAGGCGGTGGGAGACCGCTTTGGTCCGACCCGCCCGCGGTGTTCGACTCGTTGCCCGTCTACGACGCGACGGCGCAACCGGAGGCCGCCGCCGCAGACATCTGAGCGGGCGAGGATCGCCGCGGGCCGCGGGCCGCGGGCCAAGGGCCGCGGGCCGAGGGCCGCCGTCTCCGGTCAGCGGTCTGGATCCACAGGCTTTGTGACGACCCCCTCGTACGCTTTGTCCATGGGAGGGAAGGGATCGTCCGGCGCGTGGCGCAGGTTGTCTTTCGTGCAACGGCCTCTCGCGACGTCCTCCGCCTTGGCGGTGGTCGCGCCGCTGGCCGCCCTTCTCGCCGTCGCGTTCGGGGTCAGCGCCGCCGCGTGGCGTCTACACGCCCCTCTCCTGCACGCCGGGTCGTGGGCGTGGCTGGGCGACGCGGCGCTCGGCGCGGACCTCTTGGCAGTGCTGGCCTTCGCCGGGCTGCCCGCGGCCGCAAGGCGGGAGCGGGTCCTGCGATCGGCGATCGGCGACGTAGACGAGATGTCCGGCGAGGCATTCGAGGCGCGCCTCGCCACGCTCTTCTTCGACCTTGGCTTCGTGGTCACCCGCACCGGGGCGCGGGGAGACTTCGGCGCCGACCTCCTTCTCGAGCACGACGACGAGCGGGTCGTCGTCCAGGCCAAGCGATACGACGGCGCCGTCGGCATCGAGGCGGTGCAGCAGGTTGTCGGTGCGACTCGTGTCTACGACGCCACCGGGGCGCTCGTCGTGACGAACTCCACCTGCACGCCCGCAGCGACCGAGCTCGCCGCCGCTCACGACGTGGAGCTCGTCGAACGTGAGCGGCTCGTCGCCCTGCTGGCCGCCTATCCGCTGGCATACGCCCGCGCCGGTGGCCCGTCGATCCTCGTCCGTGAGGTCGTCTGCGGAGCGGCGGTCCTCTTGTTCGCCGCGACCCGGCTGCTCGGCCTCGGCTGGCTGGCGGTGCGCTTGACGGCCCGGCTCCCGGCGGCGCTTCTGCGCGCTCCGCGCCGCTGAGCAGGGATGTTCCCCTGACGCCGGCACTCGCCGTGTAGCCTGAGCCGGTCGGCACGCCTCCGGCAAGAGGGGCTGGGAGGAGCGGATGAGCGGGCTGTCTTCGAGACGCCGCGGTCGGAACCGTACCTGGTCGGTCCCGGCGCCCTTCGGCCCCGGGAGTCGGGCGGGCGCGCCGGTGACGGGCTGCGGTGGCTGCGTGACCGTGGCTCCCCGCGTCCCCGACGTGGTGGCGGTCGTCCGCGAGCTCTCGGACGCAAACGTCCAGTTCGTGCTCGTCGGCGAGCCGGCGGAGGGGGAACCGCTCCGGCTGGTTGTCTCGCGGCACCCGGCGAACCTCGACGCGGTGGGTCGCGCCCTCGACCGGCTCGGTGCGAGCGTGCGGGTGAAGAGTGCGGGTGCGGCGCAGGAGCAGGCTCCGGACGGGCCGCCCCACAGGGTTGGCGATCCCCTCGGGGCGGTCGCGGTCAGGACCTCGGCCGGTGACGTCGATCTGCTGTTCGGGGGGCCGCGCCGGTCGCTCTACGCCGAAGCTTCGGCGGGCGCGCGCCAGCGGAAGGTGGGAGGCCGGCGCGTCCCGTGGACCGAGGATGTGCCGGAGATGGGGCCGGCCGGCCGGGTCACAAGCAAGATGCTTGGCCGGCGGCTCCTCTCACTTGCCGACGGGCTCGCCGTCCTGCTCGACGGGCAGGCGGAGGACAGTCCCGCGGGACCGGGTCAGGCCTAACGACGGGCGGTCCGCTTGGCGGGGGCGCGCTTGGCGGTCGTCCGCTTGGCGGTCGTCCGCTTTGCCGTGGTCCGCTTCGCAGGGGCGCGCTTGGCCATGGTCCGCTTGGCGGTGGTCCGCTTTGCTGGCGCCCGCTTGGCCGTGGTCCGCTTCGCAGCGGGACGGGTTGCCGCACGGGTCTTCTTGGTCGTCTTCTTCGCCGGCGCCCGCTTGGTGGTGGCCTTCTTCCCTGCCGCCTTCCTGACCGGCGCGGCCTTGGCTGCTGACGCCGCCCGCCGCTCCGACGCCTGCTTGGTGAGCAGCTCGGGCGAGGTGGGGTAGACGCCGTTCGCAAGACGCGGCGCCTGGCTCGGGGACATCACCGTGTCCTTGAAAGCCTTCATCGGGCTGACACGGACACGCTTCGACGCCTTGATCCGGATCGCCTCGCCGGTGCGCGGGTTCCGCCCCATCCGGGCAGCCCGCTCGACCTTCGCGAACTTCGCGAAGCCCTGGATCGTCACGGCCTCGCCCTTTGCGACGACTGCCGTGATGACGTCGGTCACTCCGGAGAGCACGGATTCGACATGCTTCACGTCGTCTGCGGTGTGCGCTGCGACGGCCCGAATGAGCTCACGACGGTTCATGTGCTCCGTCCTTTCGTTGTTCCAGGTGATGGCTCACGTGGTTGCCGACACGATACAGGGGCGGCGCAAATCGTCAAGGTTTTGGGCCGCGTTTGTGCCCGCTCGGCTACGCGAGGATCTCGATTCCGGGCACCGACACCCGCAACGCCGCCACCACGCCGTTGGAGGTGTCCACGCAGTACTCGGACGGCAGCCTGAACGCCTTCGTTTCCGAGCCACCGAGGTACAGGTGAACGGGTACGTCCCCGTGGTGGGCAGCGAGCACTTCTTTCAACGAGTGGAGCACCGACTGGCTCATCGAGCCCATGGGGAGTCGGACCCGCAGCGGCTCTGAGGCCGATGCAGGGCCGCCTGCGAAGGTGGCGATCTCCCATGCGATCAGCTTGGGCTGGTCGTCTCTGCGGTCGACCCTCGCCCGGACCGTCACCACGGAGTCGTCCGCGATCACCCCGGCGTACTGCACCATGGTCTTCGGAAAGACGGTCACCTCGGCAGCTGAGCCGAGATCCTCGAGGGTGAACACGGCCATCTGCTCCCCGCGCTTCGTCCACTTGATCTGGAGACCGGTCACGACGCCGGCGAAGACGCGCATCGCGCCCTCGGGGAGCTCTGTGACCTCGCTCAGCGAGGCGTCCGCCTTTCGCCTGAGGGCGGCTTCGAGGCCGAGGAGGGGGTGATCGGAGACGTAGAGGCCGAGCATCTCCTTTTCGTGCGCGAGCCGCTCCTTCTTGTCGAACTCGACGTCCGGGATGGAGACCGGCTGGTCGAAGGAGGGCACACGGCCGGCGGCGTCCCCGAAGAGCGACAGCACCCCCTGCTCACGCTCGCGTCGCCTTGCGATGATCTGCCCGGCGATCAGCTCGTGGACGTGGAGCAGCCCCTTTCTCGTGTGGCCGAGCGTGTCGAACGCTCCCGCCCGGATCAGTGCGTCCATGGGCTGCTTGTTGAGACAGAAGATGGGCACACGCTCGCAGAAGTCGACGAAGTCTGCGAACGGCCCGCGCGCCTCGCGCTCGGCGACGATCGCTTCTGCGACGGCGGTCCCGACGTTGCGCACCGCGGCGAGGCCGAAGAGGATGGCCCCGCGCTCGCTGCTGCCAGCCGCCCCGCTCCCGTCGCCGATGACGGGGGTGAAGTCCGCGGCCGAGCGATTGACGTCGGGGACGGAGACGGTGATCCCGAGAGTCCGGCACTCGGCGAGGTAGACGCCGGCGCGGTCGAGGTTCTCCCGCACGCTCGTGAGGAGCGCCGCGAGGTACTCGGTCGGGTAGTTCGCCTTGAGGTAGGCCGTCTGGTAGGCGACGAACCCGTAGCCGAAGGCGTGGGCCTTCGGGAATGCGTAGTCGGCGAATGGCTCGATGATGTCGAACCACTTCTCGCCGAGCTCCCTCGTGTACCCGTTGCGCTCGACGCTCTCCACGAAGCGCCTGCGCTCCTTGGCCATCACCTCCCGGACCTTCTTGCCGCACGCCTTCCGGAGCAGGTCGGCCTCCGCGAGCGAGTAGCCAGCGAACTGCTGGGCGACCCGCATCAGCTTCTCCTGGTAGATCATGAGACCGAAGGTGTCCGAGAGGATCGGCTCCGCGTCCGGATGGAGGTACTCCACCTTCTTGCGCCCGTTCTTGCGGTCCGCGTAGTCGAAGTGCATGTTGGCGGCCATCGGGCCGGGGCGGTAGAGGGCCACCAGGGCGGCGACGTCCTCGAAGCAGGTGGGCGCGAGGGAGCGCATGAGGCTCCGCATGGGGCCCCCCTCGAGCTGGAAGACGCCGACGGAGTCGCCGCGCCGGAGCAGCTCGAAGGTGGGCTCGTCGTCGAGCGGCACGTGGTCGATGTCGAGGTGCAGGCCGCGGGTCTTCTCGACGAGCTCGACCGTGTCGGAGATGACATCGAGGTTCCGCAGACCGAGGAAGTCCATCTTCAAGAGGCCGAGGTCCTCCACACCGTGCATCTCGTACTGCGTGACGATCGGCGAGTCCTCGGGTGTCCCGCCCGGATCGGGCTTGCGCTGCACGGGCAGGTACTCGGTGAGGGGATCCTTCGTGATGACGACGGCCGCCGCGTGGATGCCGTCCTGGCGGCGCAGCCCCTCGAGCCCCTTTGCGACCGACGCCACAGCGGCTACGTCGGGGTCCTCCGCCACCATCGTCCGGAGCTCCGCGGCCACTTTCCAGCCGTCCGCGTACCCGGGTGGCGGCTCCTCGGCGAGGCACGCCCACAATGGGGTGTCTCGTCCCATGACGAGCGGCGGCATCGCCTTTGCGATCCGGTCGCCGACGGCGTAGGGATAGCCGAGGACCCGGGCCGCGTCGCGCACCGACGCACGAGCCTTGATCGTGCCGAAGGTGATGATCTGGGCGACGTGGTCGCGGCCGTAGCGCTCGGCCGCGTAGCGGATCATCTCGTCACGAAAGCGCGAGTCGAAGTCCATGTCGATGTCGGGCATCGACAGGCGCGACGGGTTCAAGAACCGCTCGAAGAGGAGGTCGTAGCGGATGGGGTCGAGCTCGGTGATCCGCAGGCAGTACGCGACGGCGCAGCCCGCCGCCGAGCCGCGGCCTGGCCCGACCCGGATGCCGTGCTCCTTCGCGTGGCGGATGAGATCCCAGACGATGAGGAAGTAGGCGGCGAAGCCCATGTCCTCGATCACCTTCAGCTCGAAGGCGAGCCGCTCGACGACGACGTCGGGCAGCGGGTCGCCCCAGCGCGCCTTGGCCCCCTCGAAGGTGACGTGCCGCAGGTACTGGGCAGCCGACGAGTACTCCGGCGGGAGCGGGAAGTCGGGAAGCTTCGGCGTGCCGAGCTCGATCCGGACATCGGCTCTTCGAGCGATGAGAAGCGAATTGTCGCACGCCTCGGGCAGCTCGGCGAAGAGACGGCGCATCTCCGCCGCGCTCTTCAGATAGTGGCCGGAGCCCTTGAACTTGAAGCGTCCCACCTGGTCGATCGTCGCCTTCGTCTGCACGCACAAGAGCGCATCGTGCGCCTGTGCGTCCTCGGGGCGGGTGTAGTGGCTGTCGTTGGTGGCGAGCAGCGGCGCGCCGATCCGGCGGGCGATGTCCACGAGCTGCGGGTTGGTGCGGTGCTGCTCTTCGATGCCGTGGTCCTGCAGCTCGACGAAGAGGTTGTCCTTCCCGAAGATCTCCTGGAGGCGACCGGCCTTCTCGAGTGCGCCGCCGAAGTCGCCTCCGAGCAGGCTCTGTGCGACGTGGCCGCCGAGGCAGCCGGTGGTCGCGATGAGCCCATCGGCGTGGTCCTCGAGCAACTCCCAGTCGACCTTGGGCTTGCGGTAGTAGCCCTCCAAGAAGGCGCGGCTCGACAGCTTGATGAGGTTCGCGTACCCGGTGTTCGACTCGGCGAGGAGCGTGAGGTGGTACCACGCTTTCCTGCCTCCTTCGACGTCGCCGCCGGTGTCGTCGACGGTCGTGCCGCGAAGGCTGAGCCGCTCGTCGCGCCGTTCGTAGGCCATGTAGGCCTCGGTGCCGAGCAGGGGAGTGATTCCCGCCTTCGTGCACGCGGCGTAGAAGGGGAGGATGCCGTACATGTTGCCGTGGTCGGTGATACCGAGCGCCGGCTGGCCGTCGGCGAGCGCGGCCGCGACGAGGTCGTCGATCCTGCTGGCGCCGTCGAGGATCGAGAACTCGGTGTGGACGTGGCAGTGCGCGAACGAAGATGTAGAGACCCCACGTGTGCTGTTCGTCTCACCCACGACCTGGTGCCCTCTCCCTGTCCGCGACGGTCCATCCTGCCAGCCCCGCCGCGTCGGCGGTGGGCAAGCGCGCCGCCCTGACCAGCGCTTTCATCGGTTGGCGCCCGCGGCTGCGACCTCCCATCGGCCGACCAGCTCGCCACCTTCGACCAGGTGCAGCTCACGGGCCAGGTTCACCGCCGTGCAGACGTGGTTCGGCACGACGGAGACGCGCTCACCGAGGCGGAGGGGGACCATGCCGGAGGCGAGTGTCGCAGTCTGGTCCACCACCGCGTGGTGTTCCCACAGGCCGGTGATCCGGGCCGCGGGCCGTTCGGGCAACAAGCCGTGGCCCGGCACCCAAGGCGGCCGTTCGGGCCCGAGCACCTTCGCCCCGGCGTCGAGCACCGCCCGTCCCGGCGCCGGCGTGCTCACCACGGTCGCCAGCGCCGCGAGCGCCACGTCGTCGAGGGTGCAGGTGCCGAGCGCCACCTGCTGGGCGTCGTTGAAGACGTAGACCCCGGGGCGGAGCTCGTTCACCGGGCTCATGGGGGCCTCGACGGCGGTCGGCGTGCTCCCGCCGCTGCGGACTGGGCAGGGCAGCCCGGCGGCTTCCACGGCGGCGGCCGCCTCGGCGAGCGCGCGGCCCTCGTCCGCGCGCGCGATCCCCGCCTTCCCCGGCGCGTAGCTGTGACCGGGAAAGGTGAACACGCCGGCGAGCTCGAGGCGGGTGCGGGTGACGGCCTTGGCGACCGCGGCCGCGTCGGCGGGCCGGACCCCGCTCCGTCGGAGGCCGCAGTCGACCTCCACGAGCACCCGGACACCGCCTCCCCGGCCGAATGCTCTGGCGAGGATCTCCACCGCCTCGACCGAGTCCGCGCCGACCGAGAGGTGGACGGAGCCCGCGAGCGCTGCCGTCCGTGCGCCGAGGTCGCCGGCCGCCCAGAGCGGGTATGCGACGAAGAGGTCGCTCACCCCGTGGCGCGCGAAGACCTCTGCTTCCCCCAGGGTCGCGACGGTGAGCCCCACCGCACCGGCACCGAGCTGGCGCGACGCGATCGCCGGGCACTTGTGGGTCTTCGCGTGAGGGCGGAGGGCGACGCCGGCAGCGACCGCCCGCCGGGCCATCGTGGCGACGTTCCGCTCGCAGCGCGCAGAGTCGACGACGAGGCAGGGCGTCGGGACCGGCGCCCCGGAGGCTGTCGTCACAAAGGGTGTCGCCACAAAGATGTCGTAGCACGGCGTGGTGCTGCCGATCCGCGGCGGGACAGTCCGCGTCGGGAGCGCCTCGCGACGGATGCGCTGCAACTTGGTTGTCCCCCGACCAACGGGGGTAGAGCGCCGACGGTGGCCAAGGACGTCGTGACGACGATCGTGCAGGCGCTCGCCGGCGGCACCCTCGTCGTCGCGTTCGCCCTCGTCGGCCAGGCCGTTGAGCCCAAGCGCTTTGCCGGCATCTTCTCAGCGGCGCCGTCGATCGCGATCGCCGGGCTCGTCGTCGCGGTGGTCGCGCTCGGCGACGGCCCGGCTTCGCGCGCCGCCCTCGGCATGCTCTTCGGCGCCGCCGGCTTCGTGGCCTTCTCGTCGATCGTCCGTCCGCTCCTCGCCCGGCTGGGGGCCGTCGCCGCGTCGGCAGTGGGGTGCTGCGCCTGGGTCGCCGTCGCCCTCGGCAGCTACCTGCTCACCTTCCGGTGAACGTCCTTTTCCCGTGAGCGTCCTCGACAAGCAGGGGTTCGAGCCGGTCGTCGGGATGACACTCGGCGACGTGCGTGGCGTCCCCCGGCGCGACCTCGTCATCCGGTTCGCCTTCGGCGCCGGCATCTCGATCGTCGCCTCTTTGATCGCCATCCTCGTCGGGATGCGCGCCGGCGGCCTGATGCTTGCCTTCCCCGCCATCCTTCCCGCGACGCTCACCCTCCTCGTCCAGGAGCAGTCCGAAAGGAAGGCGGCCGACGACGATCTCGGCTCGCTGCTCGGCGCCTTCGGCCTCGCGGCTTTCGCCGCCGTCGCCTGGTGGCTGCTTCCGCGCGCCGGGGCGGCCGTCGGTCTCGTCGGGGCGAGCGTCGCCTGGATCGGGGTCTCGGCCGGCTCCTACTTCGCGGTGCGTTTTGTCGCAGTCCACGCCGCAGCCCGCCTGCGGTCCGCCACAAGGGCGTGAGAGGGCTACGTCCCCGAGAGCTCGGCCCAGACGAGCTTGCCCTCGTGCCGGGGCACCACGCCCCAATCACGCCCTCTCGAATCTCGACACTCGCAGATGCTCGCAACCTGGACGCGCTGGACGGGACCTGTCCCCCCGGATCGACCCTACGCAGGGGCGGCCACTTTCGGTCCGTGGCTCACTCCCGGTCGGTGGCTCATCGTCGCCACGGGCCGCCCCTTCCGCGTGTCGCCTCGCGCCGGGCGCAATGGAGGCATCGGGTGGCTTCCGGGACCGCGACAAGTCGCTCCGGCGCGATCGTCTTCCCGCAGTCGGCGCACCGGCCGTACTCGCCGGTGCGGCGGCGGTCGAGCGCGACGTCGAGCCGCCGGAGAGCTTCTTCGCCACGGGCGAGGAGCGCGGCGACCCGCGCCCGTTCGTAGCCGATCGTCGAGCCCTCGGCGTCGTGCTCGTCGTCGGGGGTGGAGGACGTGGACTCGCCGATGGCGGCGAGATCCCTGCGCAGGTCTTCCACGATTCGCGCTGCCTTGGCCCTCGCGGTCTCGAGCGGGTCGGCGGGATGCGGTCCCATCGCCTCCGATCCTCGGCGTGCGCCCGGACTACATCCCGGACGGGCGGGTCTGCCGGTACGACGGCTCGGTCGGCGTGGCCGCCCTGGGCGCCGACTGGCGCGGCTATCCGAAGACGGCCGGCGCCAAGGACTTCATCTACTACGACGGGCACGACGGGATGGACTACGCGCTCTACTACGAGCCAGTCCTCGCCGCCGCGGGCGGCAGCATCGTGAAAGCGGGTTGGGACGTTCCCGGCTGCGCCACCTGCGGCTTCGACCAGACGGTGCTCATCGACCACGGCAACGGGTT
>DAIRCY010000041.1:0-21388 GCA_036796435.1 Acidimicrobiales bacterium | reverse complement strand
GTCGGCGTCCGCAATCGCGATCGCTTCGAGCGCGCTGACCGTGACCTCGTCGAGGTTCGCCACGACGCGATCGGCCCTTTCGAGGAGGTCGTCCTCCGGAGGGAAGTGTGGGTTCGGAATCACGACAAGGCGCATCCCCGCCGCGAGCGCTGCACGGATTCCGCTCGCCGAGTCCTCGACGGCGACACATACCCTCGGCACGAGACCCCCGAGCGCCCTCGATGCTTCGAGGTAGACATCGGGGGAAGGCTTCCCCCGAGCGACCTCTTCCGAAGAGACCGTCGCGCTGAACTGTCCCCGCAGTCCTGAGAGATCGAGCACCCTCTCGATGACGACCCTGTTCGACGACGAGGCGAGTCCGAGCGGCCACTGAAGCGCGAGCCGTCGGACTGCCTCGACGGCACCCGGGGCAAGCGGCAGTGTGGCTTCGTAGCGGGCCAGGAGCGCCGCGACCGCGAGGTCGACGATCTCGTCTTCTTCGAGGGGCACATCGAGCTCGTCGCGCATGTAGCGGGCCCACTCGCGTGAGCTCATTCCCTGCATCGCCCCCGTCGCGTCCTCCTGCCATGCGCCGCCGTGCTCGGCGACGACCTGGCGCCGGGCCTCGTCCCAAAGCTTCTCGGAGTCGAGAAGGACTCCGTCGAGATCGAAGACGACGGCCTGGATCACGGTCGACGAACGTCTCGGCCTGTGGAGCTCAGTCGGTGAACGTGAGCGCGCGGAAACGCTCGACGAGGTCTTCTCGAAGCGCGCCCGGACCGGCAGGGACGCGGCCGTACAGCCAGAGGAGGAGATCCGAGGCGGTGGCCGCGAGCTCGGATTCGCCGGGCGCAGCTCCGCGGGTCGTCGCGACCGTGCCGGGCGTCCGTCCGTCCATCACCGTCCATGCTGCGTCGGCATCCGCGCAGCGGAGCACGAAGGTGCCGTCGAGGGCGGGACGCGGCGGATCGGCGGGGTCGGCATCAGTCGACAGGGAGAACGTCAGGAATTCGTCGATCGCGTCCGCGGCGACGGCAGGTTCGATCGTGAGCTGCTCGCCGGCGGCGTGGCGCGCGTCCCAATGGTGGACGGCGGCTTCCTGTACCTGGTGGCGCGTCACGAACGCCACGTCCTGCTGTGCCGGAGCCCAGGTCCACACGTGCTCTGTCGGGTCGGCGGCACCGAGGACCTCCACCAGGCGGCGTGCACCGGCCCGGAAACCGTCGACGAGGCCGTCATCTTCGGGGCGGCTCGGCCGCCGCGCCTCGTCGGGAGGCGCGGCGAGCCGCTCTTCGACGATCGTCCCCCAGAACCAGTGGACATCGGTCAGGTGCCAGACGAGGTCCGCCACGGTCCAGTCCGGGCAGTGCTCGACTGCGGCCTCGAGATTGCCCTCCGCCACGTCAGCGAAGCCGCCGCTGTGGCGCGAGATGGCCTCCACCAGGTCGAAGCCGGGACCGTTCACCACGTCATGCTACGGCAGGTTCGGGAGGATGACCGCCCTCAGCCGAGCTCCTGTGCGGCGTCGACGACCACCCCGGCGGCCCGAAAGACGTCCTCGAACGAGAGCGCGAGCGGGGACATGCCGAAGCGGCAGAACGCCGGCGGCCGGAGGTCACCGACCACGCCCCGCCGGGCGATCGACTGCAGGAGAACTTCGGCTCGAGGGTGGCGCAGCGTCACCTGGGCGCCCCGCTCCGCCGGGTCGACGGGTGAGGCGAGCTCCAGGTCCCGCACGTGCGCGGCCGCGATGACGTCCACGAAGAGCGCCCCGAGGGCCATCGACTTGGCGCGGACCTGTGCCATGGTGAACCCCTCGAAGACGTCCAGCGCCGCGTCGAGCGCGCTCATCGCCAAGACCGGCGGCGTCGACGTGAGGAACCTCCTCACACCCACGGCCGTGTCCCATTCGAGCTCGAACGCGAACGGCTCGGAATGGCCGAGCCATCCGGGGATCGGGTTTTCCAGGGAGTCCTGCAGCCCACGGCGTACGTACAAGAAGCCCGGCGCACCGGGTCCTGCGTTCAAGTACTTGTACGTGCAGCCCACCGCCAGGTCGACGCCGTTCGGTCCGCAGCCGACAGGCACCACTCCGGCCGAGTGACAAAGGTCCCACAAGGCGAGCGCCCCGACGGCATGGGTCGCCTCGGTGAGGCGCGGAAGGTCCAGCAGCGCGCCGGTGCGGAAGTCCACCTGGGTGAGGCAGCACACCGCGAGGTCCCGTCCGACCTCGTCGACAGCCGCGGGCAGCTCGGAACGTGCGACCACACGGAGCGACGCTCCGGCCCGCTCGGCTGCGGCGGCTGCAACGTAGAGATCGCTCGGGAAGTTGTCGGAGCTGGAGAGCACGACGCGCCGCTCGGGGCGCGCGGCGAGCGCGGCACCGAGCAGCTTCGTGAGCGCGACCGACGTCGTGTCGGCCACGAGCACTTCTCCGGCCTCCGCACCGATGAGGGGGGCGACCCGGTCGCCGAGCCGCTCCGGAGCGTCCATCCAACCCCGGCCAGCCCATCCCGCGGAGAGCGACGTGCCCCACTCGTCTTCGATCGCCCGCGCCACTCGGCCGGCGGTCGCGCGGGGAAGGGGACCCAGGGAGTTCCCGTTCAGGTAGACCGTATCCGGAGGCAACGCGAACTTGCTTCGCGCCGCGCCGATCGGGTCCTCCGCGTCGAGTGCGCGAGCACGGTCGAGGGTCCAGACACTCGCTCGGGTCGTCGTCATGGGCTCTCGATGCTACGCCGCCGCCGCGGTAGCGTGTCCTGCCGTGCGCGTTGGAGAGGTGTCAGTCGAGCGAGACGGCCATGTCGCGTTGGTGGGCGTGCACCGGCCGCCTGCGAACTTCTTCGACGCGGGGCTCGTCTCCGAGCTCGCCGAGGCCCTGGAAGCGATCGACGCCGACGGCACGAGCCGGGCGGTCGTCCTGTGGTCCGAGGGGAAGCACTTCTGCGCCGGCGCGAAGCTCGACGGCGGTGACGCAGATCCGTCAAAAGCGCCGCTGCTCCTCTACGAGCAGGGGCTCAGGCTGTTTCGGACGCAGCTCCCGATCGTGGCAGCGGTCCAGGGCGCGGCCGTCGGCGGGGGACTCGGGCTTGCGCTCGCAGCCGACTTCCGCGTGGCAACCCCCGAGACCCGGTTCGACTGCAACTTCGCCCGGCTCGGTTTCCACCACGGATTCGGGATCAGCGTCACCCTTCCGGCAGTCGTCGGCCTTCAACGAGCAATGACGCTGCTCCTGGAGGGCGGCGTGCTGCGTGGCGACGCGGCGCTCACGGCGGGGTTGTGCGACCGGCTCGTCCCAGGGGAGCAGTTGCTCGGAGCCGCCGCCGCGCTGGCCCGTCAGCTGTCGGGCAGCGCCCCCCTCGCCGTGCGGGCGATCCGTCGGACGATGCGTGCGGCGTACGCACAGGACGTCTGGGAGGCAATGAAGTTGGAAGCCGCCGCGCAGGCGGAGCTCGCCACGACGGCGGACTTCGCAGAAGGAGTCCGGGCGATGGCAGCGCGACGGCCCCCGGAATGGGCAGGACGATGAGGCGGCATGGGGGGAGCCGCTGCGAAGCTGCGGAGACGGCCGAGAGGCGGCGTCGAACGACCGGTGAGTCTGGCAAGCTCGTCGGGTTGGCTGTCCCGGCGTACGGAGGATGTTCGTGGCGTTGAGCAAGGTCGCCCACAGTGCAGCGGAGGCGGTGGCCGACATCGGCGACGGTGCCTCGCTGGCGGTCGGGGGGTTCGGTTTGTGCGGCGTCCCGATCGACCTGATCGACGCCGTTGTCGAGAACGGCGCCACCGATCTCGTGGTCGTGTCGAACAACTGCGGGGTCGATGGGTGGGGACTCGGCCGCCTGCTCGACGAGCACCGCGTCGCTCGGGCGGTCGGCTCCTATGTCGGCGAGAACAAGGAGTTCGCCCGACAATTCCTCTCCGGTGAGCTCGAGGTCGAGCTGATCCCGCAGGGGACCCTCGCCGAGAGACTGCGCGCGGGGGGTTGCGGGATCCCGGCCTTCTACACGTCTGCCGGTGTCGGCACGCTCATCGCCGAGGGCGGTCTGCCGTGGCGCTATGCCGCGGACGGCACCGTCGCCGTCGCCTCTCCGCCGCGCGAAGTGCGTGAGTTCGACGGTCGACAGTACGTGCTCGAGCGGTCCATCCGTACCGACTTCGCCCTCGTCCGCGCCACGCGGGGGGACGCGGCCGGGAACCTCGTGTTCGACAAGTCGACGCGCAACTTCAATCCGCTGTGTGCGATGGCCGGGAAGGTGACCGTCGCCGAAGTCGAAGAGCTGGTGCCCGCCGGGACGATCGACCCTGTGTCGGTGCACCTGCCCGGCATCTTCGTCCAGCGTGTCGTCCAGGCCGACACCAGCCGCGAGAAGCTCATCGAGAAGCAGACCGTCCGTCCCCGGCCCGTCGCGGCGGAGACGAGCGCGCAGGAGCGAAGAGCATGAGCCTCACCCACGACCAGATCGCCGCCCGCGTCGCGATGGACCTCCACGACGGCGAGTACGTGAACCTCGGGATCGGGATGCCGACGCTCATCTCGAACCACCTGCCTGCGGGCGTGCACGTCGTGCTGCAGAGCGAGAACGGGATCCTCGGAGTCGGCCCGTACCCCTTCGAAGGCGAGGCGGACCCCGACCTCATCAACGCGGGGAAGGAGACCGTGACGGTCGAACCGGGCGCGTCCTTCTTCGACTCGTCGCTCTCCTTCGGGATGATCCGTGGTGGTCACGTGAACGCGGCGGTGCTTGGGGCCATGCAGGTGTCGGTCGCGGGCGACCTTGCCAACTGGATGATCCCAGGCAAGATGGTGAAGGGAATGGGTGGCGCAATGGATCTCGTCCACGGCGTCGGCCGCGTCATCGTCATGATGGACCACGTGGCGAAGGACGGCACCTACAAGATCGTGGAGAGGTGCTCGCTCCCGCTCACCGGGGCCGGCGTCGTCGACAGGATCGTGACGGATCTGGCGGTCGTCGACGTGACGCCCGAGGGTCTTGTCCTCCGCGAGGTCGCTCCGGGCGTGACGGTCGAAGACGTGCAGGCTGCGACCGAGCCCAAGCTCCTCGTCCCTTCTCCGCCCGAGACCATCGCCGTCGTCGAGTAGCGGCGCCGTCAGGCCGGCGTGTCCGCCGTGTCCGCCGTGTCCGCCGTGTCCGCCGTGTCCGCCGTGTCCGCCGTGTCCACGCGGCCGGCCGTCTGAAGTGCGGCGCTCGCCATCTCCGTGAGGAGCGCCGACATCTGTGCCCGAGGCAGGCGGGCCGAGTGCGGCGTCGAGTTCATCAGGCCGAACGCCGCATGCGCAGCGGCCACGGCCGACTGCGTGCCGCACCCGCTCACGCGATCGACGATATCGGCCCAGACCGAGACGTACGCGTGCTGCAGCGCACGGACCGCCCGGCTGGCGGTGCGAGGGAGGCTCGTGAGATCGCGCTCTTGGACGGTGATGACGTCCGGCTCGTCGAGGGCGAAAGCCACGTGGAAGTCGACGAGCGCGGCGAGGGCGTGCTGCGCGTCGGCCGCACCCTCTACCCTGCGTCGTCCTCCCTCCAGGAGCCGCTCGCTCACGCCGATGAGGAGTTCGGCGAGGATGTCCTCCTTCGCGCGGAAGTGCCGGTAGAGGGCGGGTCCGGTCACGCCGGCTGCCGCGCCGAGATCGTCGACGGAGACGCCGTGGAAGCCCCGGGCCGCGAACAGCTGCGCGGCGCAGCGGAGGATCTGCTGGCGGCGCCCACCCCGAGGGCGGCCGGTCGTGCGGGGGGAGGTGCGGGAGGTGCCCGAGGTGCCCGAGGTGCCCGAGGTGGGGGGGATCGCGAGCTCTCGGGATGTCGACCCTCTCGCGGCCACCGAAGCAGGCTAGCGCGTTGTGTTAGCGATCGCTAACATAAGAGTTCGTGACGAACCTCGTCGAGCAGGCCCGGTTTCCCCAGCTCCGGTCGTCCGTGGACTCATCGGCCGCGGCGTTCGAGGCGAACGCGGCGCGTCACCGGGAGCTCGTGGAGGATCTCCGCGGCCGGCTCGAGCAAGCCGCGCTCGGTGGCCCGGAGCCGGCACGGCTTCGTCACGCCGAGCGGGGGAAGCTCCTGCCGAGGGAGCGGCTGGCGCGTCTGCTCGATGCGGGCTCGCCGTTCCTCGAGCTCTCGCCGTTGGCCGCGTCCGGCTGCTACGACGACGAAGCGCCGGCAGCGGGGATCATCTGCGGGGTCGGCAGGGTGTCCGGACGCGAGTGCGTGATCGTCGTCAACGACGCGACCGTCAAGGGCGGGACGTACTACCCCCTCACCGTGAAGAAGCACCTCCGCGCGCAGGAAGTCGCACTCGCGAACCACCTTCCGTGCATCTACCTCGTCGACTCGGGCGGCGCCTACCTGCCTCGCCAGGACGACGTCTTCCCCGACCGCGACCACTTCGGGCGCATCTTCTACAACCAGGCGACGATGTCGGAGAAGGGAATCGCGCAGATCGCCGCCGTGCTCGGCTCGTGCACCGCCGGGGGAGCGTACGTCCCGGCGATGAGCGACGAGGCGGTCATCGTCCGCAACCAGGGCACCATCTTTCTCGGAGGGCCGCCGCTCGTGAAGGCGGCGACCGGCGAGGTCGTCTCGGCCGAGGACCTCGGTGGGGGAGACCTGCACGCGCGCCGATCGGGTGTCACCGACCACCTCGCGGTCGACGACCGTCACGCGCTCGCCATCGTGCGCGAGATCGTGGCGACGCTCGGACCGCGGCAGGTTCGGCCGTGGGAGGTCGTACCCGTCGAAGAGCCCGCCCTCGATCCCGCAGAGATGTACGGGGTCGTCCCGACTGATTTGCGCACCCCCTACGACGTGCACGAGGTGATCGGCCGGCTCGTCGATGGATCGCGCTTCTTGGAATTCAAGGCCGAGTACGGGTCGACGCTCGTCTGCGGGTTCGCCCACGTCTGGGGCCACCCGGTCGGCATCGTGGCCAACAACGGCATCCTCTTCTCGGAGTCCGCTCTCAAGGGAGCCCACTTCATCGAGCTCTGCGATCGTCGACGCGTGCCGCTCTTGTTCCTCCAGAACATCAGCGGGTTCATGGTCGGCGCCGCCTACGAGGCCGGGGGGATCGCGAAGCACGGCGCAAAGATGGTGACCGCAGTCGCGTGCGCGCGGGTGCCCAAGTTGACCGTCGTGATCGGCGGGAGCTTCGGCGCGGGGAACTACTCCATGTGCGGTCGGGCCTATGGCCCCCGGTTCCTCTGGATGTGGCCGAATGCCAGGATCTCGGTGATGGGCGGTGAACAGGCGGCCTCGGTACTCGCAACCATCCGGCGGGACCAGATCGAAGCGCGTGGGGGGAGTTGGAGCGCGGAGGAAGAGGAGGCGTTCAAGCTGCCGCTTCGCGACCGGTACGAGGCTCAGGGGAACCCCTACTACTCCACCGCCCGCCTGTGGGACGACGGCGTGATCGACCCCCTCGACACGCGGCGTCTCATCGGCCTGGGGCTCTCCGCGGCCGCCAACGCGCCACTAGACGACGTCGGCTACGGCGTCTTCCGGATGTGAGGTTGTGGCGTCCGTAGCACCGCCGCCGGCAGGCTCGGTCGGGTCCGGCGCGTCGGCCGGGTCCGGCGGGACGGCAGGGTCGGTCGGGTCCCGTGGAGCCGTTCGTTCCGTGCTCGTGGCCAATCGTGGTGAGATCGTGGTCCGGGTCTGTCGCACTCTCCGTGACCTCGGCACCAGATCGGTGGCGATCTACGCACCCGATGACGCGGACGCGCCGCACACCCGTTCCGCCGACCTGGCGGTCCCGGTCGCCGGCTACCTCGACGCGCCGTCGATTGTCGCCGCGGCGCGGTCTGCCCGAGCCGATGCGGTCCACCCCGGCTATGGGTTCTTGTCCGAGGACCCGTCCTTCGCACGAGCGGTCGTCGCCGCCGGGCTGGTGTGGATCGGGCCGCCAGCCGACGCGATCGAGACGATGGGAGACAAGATCCGCGCCAAGGAGACGGTCGCCCGTGCGGGGGTGCCCGTCGTGCCGGGCGCCGGTCGCGCGGGCATGGACGACGAAGCGCTCGTGGCTGCTGCGCTCGAGCTCGGTCTCCCCGTGCTCCTCAAGCCGGCGGCGGGGGGCGGAGGAAAGGGCATGCGGCGCGTCGCTGCGGAAGAGGATCTCCCCGCCTCCATCGCTGCGGCGAGACGAGAGGCGCAAGGCGCGTTCGGAGACGCCACGCTCCTTGTCGAGCGATGGGTCGACCGTCCGCGGCACGTCGAGGTGCAGATCTTCGCGGACACTTTCGGGAACGTCGTGTCGCTCGGAGAGCGCGAGTGCAGCCTCCAGCGTCGCCATCAGAAGATCGTGGAAGAGAGCCCCTCGCCCTTGCTCGACGACGCGACGCGCTCGGCGATGTCGCAGAGCGCCGTCGACGCGGCGAGGTCCTGCGGCTACGTCGGCGCGGGGACGGTGGAGTTCATCGTGTCTGGAGAGCGCCCCGGGGAGTACTTCTTCATGGAGATGAACACCCGGCTGCAGGTCGAGCACCCCGTCACCGAAGCGGTGACGGACGTCGACCTCGTCGAGTGGCAGCTGCGCGTCGCGGCGGGTGAGCCGATCCCGCTCTCACAGGACGAGATATCCCGGCGAGGACATGCCGTCGAGGCGCGTCTCTACGCGGAGGACCCGCTCCGGGGCTTTCTCCCCGCGAGCGGCACGGTGGCGCTCCTCTCCGAGCCGACGGATCACCCGCATGTCAGGGTGGACTCGGGTCTGGCAATCGGCGCCGTCGTGGGGACCCGCTACGACCCCATGCTCGCGAAGGTGATCGCATGGGGCGCCACGCGCGGGGAGGCGATCGACAGGCTCCGCGGCGCGCTCGAGGACACGGCGGTGCTGGGCGTCACCACCAACGTCGGGTACCTCGCCCGCCTCCTCGCGCATCCCGACGTCGCGGCGGGGCATCTCGACACCGGACTCGTCGACCGCACGCTCGACGAGCTCGGGGCGCCTCCCGAGGGCCGGAGCCGCGACGCAGCCCTCGTGGCAGCTTGTCGCGTCGCCTCAGGGCTCGAGCCCCGGGGCGCTGTCGTCGACCCGTGGGAGGTACCCGACGGCTGGGCAGTCGGCGGACCCCGCGCATGGACCGTCTCACTGCGGCACGGGGGACTTCCCCTTGTGGTCGAGGTGCATGGGCGCGTGCGGGAGGGTGCCGTGATGCGGGTGGACGCGGGGCCGGCGGTCGAGGTGCAGGCGCCGGACGGCGGGCGCGCGGGCGGCGAGCCGACACCTGTCACCGATCCGCGGGTCACGATCGGCGGCAGCACGGCGCCCTGGAAGACGGCGGTCGTGGGAGACGACGTGTGGGTCTGCCGGCTGGGGGATGCCTGGCGCTTCACGGTCGATCGGGGAGGTGCGCGAGGCTGTTCTTGGCGCCGCGGGCCCCGTGACCAGCCCCATGCCCGGTGTAGTGGTCGCCGTCCACGTCCGAGTCGGAGACAAGGTGCGTGCGGGTCAGCAGCTCTTGGCGGTGGAAGCCATGAAGATGGAGCATGCGGTCGTGGCTCCCGTGAACGGGGTGGTGACGGAATTGCTCGTCCGGGAGGGCCAGTCCATCGGTCTCGACGAGCTGCTGGCGAGGGTGGACCCCGACGAGGCGGACGAAATAGACGACGGAGACGGCAGAGAGGGAGCCGACCTGGCGAACCCCCGAGAGGCGGGGTCGGTCCCATGAGCGGCCGTGGTCGTCCGAACCGTTTCGGCGTTCACCCGCGGGCTGACCTGCCGTCGCGGGTGCGGATCTGGGAGGTCGGGCCACGGGACGGTCTCCAAAACGAGCCGTCGGTCGTTCCTGCCGCCGTGAAGGCGGAGCTGGTGCGGCGCCTGGTGGACGCCGGCCTCGGGACCGTCGAGACGTCGAGCTTCGTCAACCCGGCGTGGGTGCCCCAGCTCGCCGACGCCGAAGAGGTCTTCGCGCTCCTCGCTCCCCTGCGGACGAGCCAGCCCGAGGTCCGCCTGCCCGCCCTCGTCCCGAACGTCGCAGGTCTCGAGCGTGCACGCTCCTCAGGGGTGCACGACATCTGCGTCTTTGCCAGTGCGACCGAGACGTTCGCCGAGAAGAACCTGAACCGCTCGCGCGACGAGGCGCTCGAGATGTTCGCTCCCGTCGTGTCGGAAGCGAAGCGGGCGGCCATGGGTGTACGGGCGTACGTGTCGATGTGCTTCGGCGACCCGTGGGAGGGTGCGGTGGCGGAGGGGGACGTGGTGGCGGTCTGCGAACGGCTCCTCGAGATGGGCGCGGACGAGCTGAGCCTCGGGGACACGATCGGCGTGGCGACCACGGGCCAGGTCGTCGACCTGCTGGGGGCGCTCGCTCGGGCAGGGATCCCGTCCGGCCGGCTCGCGGTGCACTTCCACGACACCTACGGCCAAGCGCTCGCAAACACGATGACGGCCATCAGCTGCGGGGTGACGACCGTCGACGCGTCGGCGGGAGGGATCGGCGGCTGCCCGTTCGCCAAGAGCGCAACCGGGAACCTCGCAACCGAAGACCTCTGCTGGGCGCTCGCAGGGGTGGGGGTCGAGACGGGCGTCGACCTCGACCGGCTCGTCGAGACGTCGGCGTGGATGTCGGCGCAATTGGGGCGTCCGAGCCCATCGAAGGTCGTACAGGCCCTCGGAACCTTCGGAAGGGACTCCAAAGGGCTCGAACTGGACGGAGGCAGCTGAAATGACGTCTGTGGTCACGGGGGAGCTCAGCGCCGAGCACGAGGAGCTGCGCATGACGGTCCGTCGGTTCGCGAGAGAGGAGGTGGCGCCGGTGATCTCGGAGTACTACGAGAAGAAGGCGTTTCCCTATCCGCTCGTGAAGAAGATGGGCGAGATGGGGCTCTTCGGATTGCCGTTCCCCGAGGAGTACGGCGGGATGGGCGGCGACTACTTCGCCCTGTGTCTCGCGCTCGAGGAGCTCGCCCGGGTCGACTCGTCCGTCGCCATCACGCTCGAAGCCGGGGTTGGTCTCGGCGCGATGCCCATCTACCGTTTCGGCGACGAGGCGCAACGGGAGCGGTGGCTGCCTGACCTGTGCGCGGGGAGGACGCTCGGCGCGTTCGGCCTGACCGAACCGAGCGGGGGCTCTGACGCCGGCGCGACGCGGACGACCGCGGTGCGAGACGGTGACGAGTGGGTCGTCAACGGTTCCAAAGCCTTCATCACGAATTCGGGGACGGACATCACTGCCTTCGTCACGGTGACGGCGGTCACGGCGAGAGACGGCGACAGCCGCCCGTCCATCTCGGCGATCGTGATCCCCTCCGGCACGCGGGGTTTCACCGTCGCCCCCGGCTATTCGAAGGTGGGGTGGAGCGCATCGGACACCCACGAGCTTGCCTTCGACGACTGCCGCGTGCCGCTCGATCACCTTCTCGGGGAGGAAGGTCGCGGGTACGCGCAATTCCTTTCCATCCTCGACGAGGGGAGGATCGCCATCGCCGCGCTCTCGACGGGCCTCGCGCAGGGCTGCGTCGACGAATGTGTGCGGTATCTCGGGGAGAGGGTGGCGTTCGGGCGCAAGCTCGGCGAGTCGCAGGTCCTGCAGTTCAAAGTGGCCGACATGGAGACGCGCACGCACGTCGCGCGACTCGCGTACTACGACGCCGCCAGGCGGTTGACGGCCCGGAAGCCGTTCAAGAGGGAGGCCGCGATCGCCAAACTGGTCGCGTCGGAAGCGGCGATGGTCAATGCCCGCGAGGCGACGCAGATCTTCGGCGGCTACGGGTTCATGAACGAGACGCCGGTCGGGCGCTTCTACCGGGACGCCAAGATCCTCGAGATCGGCGAAGGCACGTCGGAGGTGCAGCGAATGGTGATCGCCCGCTGCCTGGGATTGGGCCCCTCACACTGAGCCCCGCCCTGCGCTGCACGGGGGCCGCCGCGCCGGGCCGACGGGAGCGTCCCTCGGTCCCCTGACCCCCGACAGGGCAGCACGCGTGAAACCGCCGTTGGCGCTCCCTTGGTCCCCCCTTCCGCGCCTGCCGCGCATCGTTCGATTTTCCGGGAACCACGAGGCGCAGGTCGAAGATCGTGCGAGGTCGCCCGGAGCGGTGAAATGTTGTGCGGAACGCTTCACAGGTAGGCGAACGACCTACATACTGAACACGTGACGGTCACGGACGACACGCGTCCCCTCGCCGATTTCGACCCCGGCGACCATTGGGCACCTGACGTTCCGAGGGTCCACCTCTCCGGGGTGCAAGCCACGATCCGGGTGCTCATCGACGCGTTGCGGGCCGATCGGGCCGCCGGGAAGCGGACGGCGGCCTTCGTCTCGGGATACCAGGGGTCCCCGCTCGCGGGCTTCGACAAGGAGCTCGAGACTGCGCTGCACAGGCATCTCGACGTCGAGATCGTGCATCGCCCCGCCGTCAACGAAGAGGTCGGCGCGACGGCGGTCATGGGCAGTCAGCTCACGAGCATGCTCGAGTCCGCTCGCGTGGACGGAGTGCTCGGCGTGTGGTACGGAAAGGCGCCGGGACTCGACCGGAGCATGGACGCGTTGCGGCACGCAAGTTTCGCGGGCGCGTCGGCGCACGGAGGTGCGCTCGCCATCGTCGGCGACGACCCATCCGCCAAGTCGTCGACGCTTCCGAGTGCGTCGGAGGCCTCGCTCGCGGACCTCGGAATGCCGGTGGTCTTCCCCCGCTCGCTCGAAGAGGTAATGGACCTCGGACGGCACGCCATCACGCTTTCGCGCTTCAGCGGAGCGTGGGTCGCGATGAAGCTCGCGACCGCGATCGCCGACGCCGAGGGCACGGTTGCGGTGCGCGACTGGGCTTCGCCGGTCATCCCCGAGGGCTACGTCGCGCCGCTCGTGTCCGGCGACCTCCTCACGCCCGGGACGGTCGAGCGCGAACGGGCGGTGCTGACCGACCGCCTCGCTGCAGCCGCCCGCTACGGCGACGCGAACGAACTGAACCGCCTGGTCGTCGTCCCCGCCCGGCCACGGATCTCGATCGTGGCCGCGGGCATCGTCTACTCCGAGCTCGTCGAGGCGTTGCGACTCCTCGGCCTCGGCCCGGACACGCTCCGCGCGAACGGTGTCGCGCTCGGCGAGATCCGGTTGCCGTTCCCTATCGGCCAGGGTTTCGCCCGGGCCATCTCGAACGACGTCGAGCAGGTGATCGTCGTCGAGGAGCGTCGGGACCTCGTCGAGAGCCAGCTCCTCTCGATGATCGCCCGCCGCCCGGGGAGCCCGGCCGTCCTCGGGAAGCTGGACCTCGACGGCCGTCCGCTGGTTCCGCGCCACGGGGTCCTCGACGCGGTGTCCATCGGCCGGATTCTCGGCCCGCTCCTCAAGGCGAGCCTCGGCACATTGGTGAAGGAGCTCCCCGAGCCGCGCCGGCGTGTCGAGTTGAAGGCGTCCGTGCGGGGAGCACAGGCGCCTCAAGGGGTCCAGGCGGCGCAAGGGGTCCAGGCGGCGCAAGGGGTCGACGCGGCGCAGAGGGCCCATGGGACGCAGCCGACACAGCCGACACAGCCGACACAGCCGACACAGCCGACACAGCCGACACAGCCGACCCGCGTCCCGTGGTTCTGTCCGGGGTGCCCGCACTCGGTGAGCACCGTCGTGCCGGAGGGAACCCTCGTCGGAGAGGGCATCGGCTGCCACACGATCGTGCACTACATGCCCGAGCAACGAGTGGGCCACCGGGTCGGCCTCACCCAGATGGGAGGCGAGGGCGCGCAGTGGATCGGCATGGAGCCCTTCGTTCGTGAGCGTCACCTCGTCCAGAACCTTGGCGACGGCACCTTCTTCCACTCGGGGCAGCTCGCCGTGCGCGGGGCCGTCGCAGCCGGCGTCGCCATCACCTACAAAGTGCTCTGGAACGGTGCAACCGCGATGACCGGCGGCCAGCACGTAGTCGGCGGCGCGAAGTCGCCCGTCGAGCTCGCCCAGATGCTCCTTCTCGAGGGAGCGAAGCGTGTGGTCATCACCACCGGCGACCCGCGCTCGTACCGCCGCACTCGGCTGCCGAAGGGTGTGTCCGTGCGTTCACGCGACGACATGATCGCGGTGCAAGAGGAGCTCGCGGCGATCGACGGCGTGACCGTGCTGGTTCACGACCAACCGTGCGCGACCGAGCTTCGCCGGGCGAGAAAGCGCGGCCTCGCACCGTTGCCGACCGAGCGAGTCGTCATCAACGAACGAGTTTGTGAAGGCTGCGGCGACTGTCAGGTCAAGTCGAACTGCCTCTCCCTCCAGACCGTCGACACGCCACTTGGCCCGAAGACGCGGATCGACCAGGACACGTGCAACTTCGACAGATCTTGCCTCAAGGGTGACTGCCCGGCGTTCACGCTCGTGAAGGTCAACCAGGGCCGGGCTCGCCCGGCGGAGGAGCGGTCGGGTCGGGGCGATCGGTCTGGTGCATCGAAGGGTGCGGCCGCCACGGCTGACGGCGCTGTAGTCGGCGCCCAGCTGCTGCCTCCTGCCGCGGTCGCGCAGGTCGACCGTCCGCTCACGGTCCGCATCGCCGGCATCGGCGGGACCGGCGTGGTGACGTGTGCCCACCTCCTCGCTTGGGCGGCCCTGCTCGAGGGAGTTGAGGTGTGGGGGCTGGATCAGACGGGGTTGTCCCAGAAGGCCGGACCCGTCATCTCGGATCTTCGCATCGGACCTGGCGCAGGCGAGCGCTCCAACGTGCTCGGCGAAGGAGAGGTCGATCTGCTCATCGCGGCGGACCTGGTCGCGGCGAGCGTGCCCAAGGTGCTCGCAAGCCTGAGGGCAGGTCGCACCTCGGTGGTCGGCTCGTCGGCCTCCAGCCTCAGCGGACCGATGGTGCTCGGCCTCGAGTCGCGCGAGGTGCCGGTCGCCGAGCTCGAGGCGGCCCTCACCGAAGCAGCGGCTGACGGCCGGGCCACGTTTCTCGACGCGATCGCCGTCGCGCACGGGGTAGGCGCTACGGCGACGGCAGCGAACGTGGTGCTGATCGGCGCTGCGAGCCAGCTCGGACTCCTGCCGGTCTCCCCTGACTCCATCGTGGCTGCCATAGAGCGCAACGGCGTGGCGGTCAAAGCCAACCTCGCCGCGCTCGAGGCCGGGCGGCGATGGGTCGTCGAGAGCGCAGGCGGTGGCACCGGTGTGCGCGGTGAGCCCGCAATGTCGCCTGCGGACGGACGTGACCCAGTCGCACCGGTCGACCCAGTCGCACCGGTCGACCCAGCTCGCTCGGTCGGTTCCCGGGTCCTCTCCGCGGTCGACTTCTCCTCGCTCCCCGCTGCCGGACGCGAACACGTCGAATGGCTCGCAGGCGACCTTGTCGACTACCAGGACGAGCGGCTTGCGGGTCGCTTCGCCGCCCTGGTGCGAGAGGTGGCAGAGGCCGAGAAGGCTGTGGGCGGTGACGGGCGTCTCACCGCGGGCGTCGCGTTCGGCTACCACAAGCTGCTGGCGTACAAGGACGAGTACGAAGTCGCCCGACTGCTGTTGGAGTTCCCGGCCGTCGACTCGGCCGAACGCGGGACCACCTGGCTCCTGCATCCGCCGGCGCTGCGGGCGAAGGGCCTGAGCCACAAGATCCGTCTTGGGAGCTGGTCGCGTCCCGCGATGCGGACGCTCCGTGCGTCCCGGCGTCTTCGTGGGACGCCTTTGGACCCGTTCGGGCGGACTGAGCTCCGCCGCATCGAGCGGGAGCTCCCGGGGGAGTACGCCGACGCGATCCGATCGCTGCTTCCCAAGCTCACCGCTGCGAACCTCGACGCGGCGACCGCGATCGCGCGGCTCCCCGATCGGGTGCGGGGCTACGAGTCCGTCAAGGAGAAGTGCGTGGGGTCGTACCGCGAGGAGCTTGCCGAGCGTCTGGGGCGGTTCCCGCACCGCTGAGCGTGAGCTGTTCGGCGGGAGGGATCTCCCAGACCCGCACCTGGTCGTAGACGAGCGACGTCCGCGCGTCGACGACCTCGCTCCTGCCGGTGACGTGGTCGAGGACGAAGTCACGGAGGTGTGCCACGTCGTGCGTGGCGACTTCCACGAGGAAGTCGTCGGCACCCGTCACCGTCCACACCGCGAGCACCTCGGGCGCGTCCAGCATCTCCTGCTGGAAGGCCCGCACCGAGGCCGTGGTCTTCGGCCGCAACCGCACGCTGATCATCGCCCGCAGCGGCAGACCGATCGCATCGAGATCGACGTCCGCGTGCCACCCCTTGACCACCCCCTGGGCGCGTAACGCGCGGATCCGCTCGAGACACGTCGACTGTGCGATGCCGACGGCCTCGGCGAGATCTTTGTTCGTCTGCCTCGCGTCGCGCTGCAGGAGCCGGAGAAGGGCGAGATCGGTGGCATCGAGGCGCGGGGGTTGTCCGTCCACCAGCGCAAGGCTATGCGGCCCGACGGGAGAGGTCACCGTCTGCGTTGCCCGCGCCCGCCGTCGAGCCGTCGCAGGCTCTGACAGCTGTCGTCCGGGTACTGTCGCCCGATGCCTTCTGGGACGTTGTCGATGCTCGTGGTGTGCACCGGCAACACGTGCCGTTCAGTGATGGCGGCCGTAATGATCGAGCACCACGCGGCGCAGCGCCACATTCGGGTGTCGGTCGCCAGCGCGGGGACGCACGCGGTTGACGGCGTGCCGGTCGGGGCACGGACCCTTTCAGCGCTCCGCACGCTCGTCGAGCTGGAGCCATCGCTCGGCGAGATGAGCGCTCATCGGAGCCGGCAGCTCGGCGCCGGGCTCTTCGACGGCGTGGACCTCGTGGTCGCGATGGAGACCGCACACGTCCGCTTCGTCCGTAAGCGGTATCCGGCCGCCGCGGGACGGACGGGCATGCTCAGACCTCTCGTGCGCGACCTCCCGGCCGATGCTCGACCGCTCACAGAGAGGATCGGGTCCCTGAGATTGGAGCAGGCCGAGCTCGACCCGGACACCGACGTCGCCGACCCGGCCGGCCGCGAGGATGAGGCGTACGTTAATTGCGCGGCGGACCTGTGGGGACTCTGCGCGTCGCTCGTGGACCGACTTTGACGCCCCGGGTCCGCCTGCATCCCGCCGCCGCCGAGTCCGACTTCCTCCAGCCTCGGCCCTCAATCCGCGTGGACGGCGCGTAGACCGGCCCATGCGAGGTCTGCCAGGCGCTGTGCCAGCCGCTGCGCCTTCTCTGTGTGCTGGCCTTCGCCGTCCGGGCAGAGCGCGCTCTCGTCCGCCTCGATCCAACGGCGGCTCGCACCCTCCGCCATTCCGACGACCGCGTACGCGAGGAAGCGGCGGTGGTCGGGGTCGAGCCCTGCGGAGATGAGCGGGTCGATCGCCTCTGCGATCGCGTCCTCCACCTTCCGGAGCGCGCTGCCGAGCTCGGGGTCGGTCGGGCTGCTCCTTCCGTACAGGAGCCGAAAGGCTGTTTCGTGGGTCACGAGCATGTGGAAGTACGCCGCGAAACCGTCCTGCACCTGTTCCCGGGGGCCGGGCGCTGCGGCAGTCGCTGCCGAGATCTCCGTGAGGAGCTCGTCGGCGACGGAGTCCACCAGTTCGAGGTACAGCGCCCGCTTCGAAGAGAAGTGCTGGTAGAGAAGAGGTTTGGTGACGCCCGCCGCATCGGCGATGTCGTCCATCGTCGTCGACTCGTATCCACGCTCGGCGAAGAGCCGAAGTGCGACGTCGAAGAGCTGGCGGCGACGCTTGGCAGCGGTGAGCCGACGCGGGCGCCGACTCTGGCGTCCGGCGGTCGTAGGTGCCTGCCCCGACTGGCGGGGCTCCGCCGCCGCGGTCACGTCAAGACGTTAGACGCGTCCGGACGCGTCTCATCGGCCTTTGCTGCCCTCCGACCGGGCCCCTGACCACTCATCGGCGATTCATCAGCGTTCGCTGACCACGACACCGAGGGGTGCGAGTACCGCTTCCAGCTTGGCGGGAAGGTCCGCGAGGGCGAAGTGGCGCCGGGCGACGGCGGCGTTGTGGACGAGGAGGGAGAGGTCCGGCGAGTCGAGCCAGGTTCCGAGGAGGGTGACCGCCTCGTCTGATTCCGTGAACCACTCGAAGCCGAAGCGAGCAAGCTCCGTTGCAACCGGGTAGGGGCCGACGACGAGCGGCCGGCGGTGCGTCGCCGATTCGACCGATGGGTTGCCGAACCCCTCGATGCTCGACGTGAGAGCGACAACGTCGCACGCGGAGTACGCGTCTTCGATGGTGGCGTCTCCCCCGTGCGCGAGTTGGGGTGCGCCGCGCCGCACCGGGCAACGACTTCCGGCGAGGACCCGCTCCAGTTCGGGCCCGTAGCCGTCCTCTGCGGGACCGAGCAGCCAGTACGTGGCGCCGAGCCTCTCGGCCACCCGGACCGCAGCGTCGATCCTCTTGCGGGGGAGCGCGCGGGTTGGCTGGAGCACGAGACGGTCTTCAGGCCCCACGCCGAGGGCTGCCCGCGTCTCTGCGCGGCGACCCGCGGCTGGATCGGGATCGAAAGCGTTGTAGATGGTCGTTGCCTCGATCCCGTGCGCTGCAAGCTCTGAGCGGCTCAACTCGTTGATGGTCACATGGCGCCACGCGGTGTCGTCCCGGGGGGGTGGCCAACCTACGAATTGCGGCCGTTGCCATGGCAGATCGTGGTGCCGGAACACTGCGGGCCGCCCCGCGAGAGCCCGCGTGACTGCGTCGGCGGCCGCAGGGTTGAGAGGGAGCGAACAGAGGTTCTCCACCACGACGAGGTCGGCATCGCCCAGGGCGGCGTCCAACTCAGCCAACGTAGGGGGTGTCTCGGCGTCGATCGCCAGTCCGGGGAGCAGCCGCTCGGCGCTGCCGGAGCCTGCGACGCCCACAGTCTCGGCGCCCAGCTGTTCGAATGCCCAGGCCCACTTCGCCGCTTCGATCGAGACGCCGTCGCCACCGCCGAGGCGGAAGGAGACGATCGCGACCTTCGCCACCGCTGCACTGTATGGCGTTTCCTCGATTCCTCGATTCCTCGAAGACGCCCGCCGACGCCCCGCCAACCTACGCCCCGCCGCCGGCTTCCGGCCAGCCGTAGATGCCTCAGATGCCGCCTCGGCTACCGTGGCGCCATGGCCGCCAAGCGCGCGTTGATCACCGGGGTCACGGGCCAGGACGGCTCCTACCTCGCGGAGCTCCTGCTCGAGACGGGCTACGAGGTGATCGGGGTCGTCCGCCGCTCGAGCACCCTCAACTTCGAGCGCATCGCGCACATACAGGACCGCATCACCCTCGTCCCGGCCGACCTGCTCGACGAGGTGTCGCTCATCGCGGCGCTGCGTGACCACCGTCCTGCCGAGGTCTACAACCTCGCCGCTCAGTCGTTCGTCCAGACGAGCTGGAGCCAACCCGTCCTCACCGGCGAGACGACCGCCCTCGGCGTGACGAGGATTCTGGACGCGATCCGGATCGTCGACCCGGAGATCCGCTTCTACCAGGCGAGCTCGTCGGAGATGTTCGGCAAGGTCCACGAAGTGCCGCAGAAGGAGACGACCCCCTTCTACCCACGCAGTCCGTACGGTGTGGCGAAGGTGTACGGGCACTGGATCACGGTGAACTACCGCGAGTCCTATGACCTGCACGCCTCCTCCGGCATGCTCTTCAACCATGAATCGCCCCGCCGCGGCCTCGAGTTCGTGACGCGCAAGGTCACCCACGGGGTCGCGCGCATCGCCTGCGGACTCGACGACAAGCTCGCTCTCGGCAACCTCGATTCCCAACGCGACTGGGGTTATGCCGCGGACTACGTCCGTGCGATGTGGCTCATGCTCCAGCAGGACGAGCCCTCCGACTACGTCGTGGCCTCAGGTGAGTCGCACTCGGTGCGCGAGCTCTGCGAGCTCGCCTTCACCGCCGCCGGCCTCGACTGGGAGCAGCACGTCGTTGTCGACGAGCGGTTCCTCCGTCCGGCAGAGGTCGACCTCCTCATCGGCGACGCGACGAAAGCGCACGAGACGCTCGGCTGGCGACGCGAGGTCGACTTCCCCCGCCTCGTGGAGATGATGGTCGAAGCGGACCTCGCACTCGTCCGCTCCCAGATGGGTTGACGTGCTCACCGGCGCGATCGTCGCCGATCCCGTCGGGGTCCTTGCGGCGTTCGGCGCGGGCGTAATTTCCTTCCTCTCGCCGTGCGTGCTGCCGCTCGTCCCGGGATACCTCTCGCTCGTCTCCGGCCTCTCCGCTGCCGAGCTCGGCTCGTCGAAGGACGCCCGCTCGAGCAAGGGTCCTGATCCAGTTGCTGCGCGTCAGCTCGCTTTCGTCGGCGCGGCAGGACCCCCTGCGGCTCTGGACACTCCGAGCCCCTCGGGGAGCAAGGTGGACGACGAGAGCCGGCCCGCTCCCGACCGACCGGGGAGACCTCTGGCGCCCCTCCTTCGCGGGATTCTGTTGTTCATCGCGGGCTTCACGGTCGTCTTCGTCGCTCTTGGCGCGACGGCATCCGGAGTCGGCCATCTGCTGACGAGCCACAAAGTCGGCCTCATCACCGTTTCTGGCGGGGTCGTGGTCGTGCTCGGCGTCGTGATGCTGGCGAGCTCACTTCCCGCGGGGGCCTGGGTCCGGATGGGCCCCCGGCTCTCGGGCAGGGTGGGATGGCTCGTCGGTGAGCGGCGGTTCCATCTCCGGCCGGGAACCTTCGGCGTCTTGGCCGCTCCGGTGATGGGCATGGCATTCGCATTCGCATGGACGCCGTGCATCGGACCCGTGCTCGGGGCGGTGCTGGCGCTCACCCTCGCACGTTCGACCCTCGGCGGGGGAGTGCTCCTCCTCTTCGCGTACTCCCTCGGACTCGGCGTGCCGTTCCTCGTCACGGGACTCGCGTTCGACCGGCTGACCGGCTTCTACGCCCGGGCGCGGAAGCCTCTCGCGATCGTCCAGGGTCTTGCCGGAGCGGTGCTCGTCGCGTTCGGGGCGATCCTTCTCGCGGGCGACCTCGGCTGGTTGTCCGCGCAGTTCTCCTCATTGCTGGACCATCTCGGCTTGCACCGCCTCACGGTGAGTTAGCCCCCGGCGGGTGGTACCTCACCCGGAGTCGGGTGGCCCCGGGCCATGTGCTTGCGCCCGTCGTCCCAGCCGGCCGGCGGCGCGGTCGCGCTCGGTCTTGTCCTGGTGGCACAGGTAGCAGCGCGCCTTGACATTCGCGTAGGTGGTCACGCCATGGTTGGCGATCGGGTCGAGGTGGTCGAGCTCGAGCCCCGGGCCTCGCCGCCCGCAGTCGACGCACGCCTTTCCCGTGAAGGAGGGCACCGGACCGAGCTCGAGAGCGGTGCGCAGCTGTGCTGTGTATCGCCGCCCGACGTGGAGGATCCGTTGGATCTCTCTCCCGTCGTGGAGGACGGCCTTCAAGAAGGCGTCCTCCGACATGGCCTTGGCCAAGGGAACCGGCACCGGGCCCCCGCCCACGATGTGGCAGTGCTCGCCCTCGTGGGCGTGACCTCGCCGGTAGGCGAAGAGGTCGCAGACGATCACGAGGTCCGTGGCGGGGGGACGCC
>DAIRCY010000040.1:1348-21713 GCA_036796435.1 Acidimicrobiales bacterium | reverse complement strand
TACTGGCGCGAGCCTGGCCTACGTGCCGAGCTCGCGGCCGCTGGATGGTCCGTAGTGACGCTCGACCGGGTGCGCGGGCCGGTCGACCAGTGGCTGTACTCGCTATCGGTTGCCGTCGCGCAGGACGACTAGGGTCCGGTCCGTGCGCCCCCTGCTCGTCGACGTGGACTGGTCCACCATCGCGGACGAGTGGATGGGGCCGCGACCCTTGAGCGCCGACGGTCTCCCGCTCGTCGGCACGACGGCGACCCCGGGTCTCTACGCTGCCGCCGGTCACGGGATGTGGGGCGTGACCTTCGGGCCGCTCACCGGGTCGCTGCTCGCGCACCGGATCGTGACCGGTACGACCCCTCCCGAGCTGCTCCCCCTCGATCCGTGCCGCTGAAGAGAGTCGGCCGCAAACTGGTCAACGCGAAGCCGCGGGTTCGCGGCGCCAGTGGTCGAAGCAGGCCGCAAGGCCGTCGACGAGGCGACCGGGCGCACCCACGTCCGCGTGGAGCGCCTCGCCCTCCCTTCGGTTGACAGGCAGCCGGACGACCACGCCCTCCGCGCCCGCCGCGCGCGCGGCCTCGAGCCGGGCGCGGACGGTTGCGGGGTCGTCGGCCCGCTGTGCGGACGCGGCGTTGGTCGCCCTGAGCGTGGTCCGGCAGACGATCGCAGGGGGGGCGCCCGGTCTTTCGCCGCCCGCTGCGCGAGCCGCTGCGTCCTCGACGAGCGCGTGCCACGAGGCGATCTCGCCCGGATCGTCGGAGCAGACGACGGCGGTCGCGCACCTCGCGGCCTCGTGCAGGAGGAAGGACGCCCCGTCGTCGCGTCGCACCGTCCCGGTCACCCCTTCGGGGACGTGGACGAAGATCGGGGGACCACCGGTGCGCAACGGCGCGGGAAGGTTGACGGCCCCGGCGATGTGCAGGTAGCGGCCCTCGAACACGGGGTCCCGGTCTTGGAGCACCGCCCTGCACACCTCGACCGCCTCCCCGAGGTGCCGGCACGCTTCGGAGATCCGGCCCGGCTCCGCCGTCCTGAGCGCGGCCGTCCATCTGAGCGCGGCCGCCGCGCGCCCCCCCGAGACGACGTCGAGGGCCGTCACCTCCCTCGCGAGGAGCGCAGGGTGGCGGTCCGCCGGAATCCCCGAGACGACGCCCAGGGAGACGCCCTCTGCGACGCGGGCTGCCGCCGCGGCGAGCGTGGGTGCATCGCACCACTGCGGGGACGCGGAGGGGACCTCCGGCGCGGGCGCCTCGGGCACCTCCGCCGCAGGCGCCCCGGGCATCTCCGGCGCCGGGCCCCCCGTGAACCACACGGTCCCGGCTCCCGCACAGAGCGCGGCCCGGACCGTCTCCCACCAGGGTTCGAGCGACACCGGTCCGATCGCCGGAACCGGGGGAAGCTCGACGGCGAGCCGCAAGGTGACGTCCACCTGGCGAGCTTACGGTGCAGGCCCCGCCCGGCCCCGAGGCGGCAGGCGGACGGGTGCGGGCGCGCCGGCGCGCCGGCGCGCAGGGGGCATAGCAGCTACGCGCGCATCCACGTGCCCGCGTCCCCGCGGACCACCTGGCGCGCCCGGAGCCGCTCGAGAGCGCTGCACACGACGTCGATCCCGAGCCCGGTCCGCTCGAGGACCTCCTCGAGCGTCGCCGGCTCCCACCCGAGCGCCTCGACGACCTCACGTGTCGGCGAGCTGAGCGTGCCGCAGTCGGAGACGGTGCCCGGCGCCCCGCCCGCGAAATGGGAAGCGCCCGTTCCCGCTGCCGACGCGAGGCCCACCGCCACGAGCACGTCGGACGCGTCGCGCACGACGAAGCAGCCGTCGGCCAGGAGCGCGTTCGTGCCCGACGAGGCCGGACTGCGCACGGAACCCGGGACTGCGCCGACCGGCACGCCACGGGCGGTGGCGGCCTGCACGGTGTGCAGCGAGCCCCCGCGCACGTGACACTCCACGACCACCACCACGTCGGCCAAGGCAGCGATGATGCGATTCCGGAGGGGGAAACGCCATGCGAGGTCGGCGACGCCGATCGGGGACTCCGACAGGACCGCCCCCGCTTGCGCGACGCGACGCCACAGCCCCGCGTGCTGGCGCGGGTACGGCGAGGCGACGCTTCCGGCGACCACCGCGACGGGCGGCGCCGGCGCCTTCGGAGCTCGAGGGGACGGACCCGAACACTCCCTCGGTGTCGCCTTCGCCTCGGGTTCCTGCGAGGTCCGCCACACCGCCACCGCGCCCTCGTGCGCCGCCCCGTCGATGCCGAGCGCCAGACCCGACACGACCGTGACCCCTGCCGCAGCCAGATCGGCACCGAGTTGCGCGGCGACGCCGAGGCCGTAGCGGGTTGCCGATCTCGTGCCCACGATCGCCACCCTCGGCGCCGCGTCGAGCACCAGCGGGGCACGAGGTAGAAGAGCACGGCCGGCGCCTGAGGATCGTCGGCGAGTGCGCACGGGTACCCCGGCCGCCCGAGGATGCAGACGCCCACGCCGGCTCGCAGGTGGGCCGCCCACAGCGCGGCGACGTCGACTCGGCGCGAGTGACCGATCGCAGCGGCGGACCGGCGCGACGGAGGCAACAGGACGCCCCCAGCGACCAGCGCCTCCCACGCGTCGCGCGGCGAGCGATCCTCGACGAGGTGCCGAAGCGTCTTCGGGCCGAGGCCCGGTACAGACGCGAGCGCGGCCGCGTACGCCTCCTCCGGCAGAGCGTGAGCTCCGGCGCCCAAGACGGGAGAGGCCATGTCGTGAACGGTCTGCCCGGACGTCATGTCCGCGTTCGGAGGAAGAGGGCCTTCTCCAGCCACGGGGCGCGGCCCGGCCGTCGATGGTAGGCATGCCACATGGACGTCGACCCCTTCCTCAGTGCGCTCGACCTCGCGGCGCAGATCCGTTCCGGCGAAGTGAGCCCGGTCGACGCCCTGGACGCGTCGCTCGAGTGGATCGACCGGTTGAACCCGGCGTTGAACGCGGTGATCTGGCGCGACGACGAGGCGGCGCGGGCGGATGCCGAGGCGATCGGCCGGCGCCTGCGTTCCGCAGAGGACGTCGGGCCGTTCGCAGGGGTCCCCTCGTTGGTGAAGGACCTCACGGCGGCAAAGGGACAACCCGCGACGTTCGGCTCCTGGGGGGCGCCCGAGGGGAGGGCGGAAGAGGACGAGCTCGTCGTCGCCGCCATGCGGCGGGCGGGGTTCGTCCTCTGCGGGAGGACCAACGCGCCCGAGTTCGGCCCGCTCCCGGTGTCGGAGAACAGCCGCTACGGCGTCACGCGCAATCCCTGGGACACGGCCAGGAGCCCCGGTGGCTCGAGCGGTGGATCCGCTGCCGCGGTCGCGGCGGGCATGGTGCCCGTGGCGCACGGCAACGACGGTGCCGGCTCCATCCGGATCCCGGCGTCGTGCTGCGGCCTGGTGGGCCTCAAGCCGAGCCGGTGGCGCGTGCCGAGCGCCACGCCCGGTTGGTTCGGAATGTCCGTCGAAGGGGCGCTCTGCCGCAACGTGCGGGACGCGGCCGCGGTGCTCGACTGCCTCAGCGTCCCGGATCCGCTCGCATGGGAGCAGGCGCCGGCGCCTGCGCGGCCCTTCCTCGCGGAGGTCGGCGAGGATCCCGGCCACCTGCGGATCGCCCTGCAGACGGTGAGCGCGCTCGGCGTCGAGGTGGAGCCCTCGGTCCGCGCGGCGGTCGAGGACGCCGGACGCCTTCTGGAGGAGCTCGGTCACCACGTGGAAGTGCTCGACCAGGACCTGCTCGATCCCGCGGCGGTCGCTCCGTTCTTGAACGTCATCAACGCGTCGTACGGATCGTTCGAGAATGTGGACTGGGACCGGGTCGAGCCCCACAATCGAGCATGGCGGGCGGCCGGGGCCGAGGTGGACGCCCTCACCCTCGTCGCATCCTTGCACAGCCTTCGGCGGGCGACCCGACCGCTCGTCGCGCACTTCGGACGGGACTTCGACGTGCTCGTGACTCCGACGATCCCGATCGAGCCGCCGATTGCGGGCGAGGTGCTCGCCGAAGCCCACGCGCAGCCCGGAGCGCCACCCCTCGCCGCCTTCGTGATGGTCGCCTTCACCGCCGCCTACAACCTCACCGGACAGCCTGCGGTGAGCCTCCCGCTCTCGCAGTCGCCGAGCGGACTCCCCGTCGGGGTCCAGTTCGTCGGGGCACCGTGGGCAGAGGGCACCCTGGTCCGGCTCGCCGCCCAGCTCGAGGGGGCCGCCCCGTGGCGCGACCGCCGGCCCCGTTTGGCGGTCGCCGAGGACGCGGAGCGTGAGGCGTGAGCGCCGGCTACTTCCTCGTCGACGTCGCGTGGCTCGACGACGACGCTCGTGGCCGCTACGTCGGGGCGATCGGGGAGACGGTCGCGGCGTACGGCGGAGAGTTCGTTGCGAGCGGGCCGGACTACGAGATGCTCGAAGGCGACTGGCGCTTCGACGGCCGGCTCGTCCTGCTCCGGTTCGAGACAGCTGCTCGCGGCCTCGAGTGGTACCGCTCCGCGGAGTACGCGCCGCTGCTCGAGCTTCGCAAGGCGTCCGCGCGCACGAAGATCATCTTCTTCGAGGGCGCCTGACTTCCTCACCCGGTGGTGCCCGACCTTCGAAACCGAAAGCTCGGCTGCGCTCGCCCGTTCCTCTGTCGCTACCTGTGCGACGCGCGGACGGTCCGTGCCGATCCAGGTCGGGAGGTCAACGGGAGATGCCTCGGTCGTTCTCCGCTCGTCTCTGGCCCGGCGTGGCCACCCTCGCTGTCGTTGCTCTCCTGTCGGGATCACTCGTGGGGCCGGTCGTGGCGCCGAACGCCGGTGCTTCGTCCGCGCCGCGTTACGTCGCGAACGCACAGGACCCGACGACGGCGTACAAAGAGACCGCGAATGTCCCGATCACGATGTCGGACGGCACCGTGCTCGAGGCCGACGAGTACGTCCCGACGACCTGCACCCACAAGACCCCGTGTCCCGTCATCCTCATCCAGACGCCCTACCGCAAGGGGAACTCCACCACCCCGGGCGACTTCGAGTCGCCGTCCGACGAGACGGTCCCGTACTTGTACGAGCACGGCTACATCGAGGTGGTGGTGGACGTCCGCGGCACGGGCTCGAGCGAGGGGTACTGGGACTCCTTCGGGCCGCGCGAGCAGCAGGACGGCGCGGAGCTCGCGCAGTGGGTTGCCAACCCGGCCCACCTTCCTACGAACGGCACGGTCGGCCTGGCCGGCGTGAGCTACTCGGGGATCAACCAGCTGCTCACCGTGGAGGCCATCAACAGGGACATCGCCGGACACGGTCCCCTCACGGACCCCGGCGCAGGCTGCACGACGTCGGCCACGTTCGACTGTGCGAACCCGACCCACATCTCGCGCAATCCGGTCAAGGCCATCGTCCCTATCGTCTCGATGGCGGACGCCTACAGGGACGTCACGTTCGCAGGCGGCAACGTGGACTCGGGTTTCATCCCGCTGTGGCTGGGGCTCGTCGACGGGCTCGCGGTGCAGCCCCCCGACGAAACCCAGTCCGATCCGACCGTCGCACTCAACGCGGAGTCCCAGCACATCGAAGATCTGTACCTCTTCTCGGGCTCCGCGATCGCCGACTCGTCGCTCGGCGCCTACGAGACACTGCTTCCCGCAGAGCTGCAGACCTACCCCCAGGCCGGCTACGACGGCCCCTTCTACACGCAACGCTCGCCGATCACCGACATCGGCGCGGTCAACGTGCCGACGTTCCTCATCGGCGGCACCTACGACCTCTTCCAGAGGGGCGAGCCGATCCTCTACAACGCGCTGCACCTCCCCACCACTGAGAAGAAGCTCGTGATCGGACCGTGGTACCACGTGACCGAGGGGAGCGGCCTGCCCGCGACCGACATCGCCGGCAACACCATCCCCGATGACGACAACATCATGCTCGCCTGGTTCGACCACTGGCTGAAGCACGAGGACAACGGGATCCAAAGCTTCCCGGCCGTCGAAACGTACCGGCTGGGTGCCGACAGATGGGTCCCCGGCACGCAGTTCCCCGCCGCGGGCACGACCGGACAGCGCTGGTACTTCGGCAGCGGTGGCACGCTTTCCACGGCCGCATCTCAGACCTCGGGGAACGGCTCCCTCCCGGCGGTGAGCGCGACCGGCACCTGCTCGCGCTCGACGTGGCAGTGGACCGCCGGTCTCCCGGCAGAAGCCGGCGGCACATCACCGATCTGCGAGAACAACAGCACGCCTGCCGAGGCCCAGGGGCTCACCTTCACGACGGCGCCGTTCAAGGCCCCCTACACGATCAGCGGCCCCATCGAGGCGGACGTCTACATGAGCTCGACCGCGAGCGACTCGAGCGTCGTGGCGACGCTCTCCGACGTGACGCGTTCGCCGACAGGAACGACGACGGCGAGCGACGTCACGGCCGGGACGCTCGTCGCCTCGCTGAGGGCGGTCACCTCGACGCCGTGCAAGAGCGTGGTGCTCAACTGCAGCGTGTACCTCGACGGACAGTCGATCGAGCCCTGGCACCCATACACGAAGGCGTCCCAAACCGCGCTGCAGCCAGGCACGATCTACGAGCTGCGAATCGAGATCTTCCCGACGAGCGAGACCTTCGAGCCGGGCCACGAGATGCGGCTCACGATCACGACGAGCGACATCCCGCACGAGCTGCAGACGCTGTCCACGACGGTGAGCTCGGCCGGCGTCGACACCTTCTACTTCGGCGGAAAGACGCCCAGCAGCATCTACCTCGGCACGACTCGCTGAGCCGGATCACCCCGGTGGTCCGACGCCGAGCCGGACGGACGCCTTCGCTGGCTTGCCCTGCGGGGTGAGCCATCCCACCGAGACCCTGTCGCCCGGCTCGTAGGCCTGGAGCACGGCACTGAGCGCTGTCGGTGACTTCACCGCGACGCCTGTCACCTCGTCGACGACGTCGCCGGCACGCAGGCCCGCCTTGGCGATCGCCGAGCCGCTACGCACCGCGACCACGACGGCACCGATGCTCGCGACCGGGGTGATCTGCGCCCCGAGCCCCGCCGTCGGCCCGACGTGCACACCGGCCGACGGCCTGTTGGAGAGGACGTGACGGGCGACTCCGACGACGGCGCCAGCCGGGATGGCGTAGCCGAGCGGCCGGGTCACACCGGGGACGTAGGCGACGTCCATGCCGACCACTCCGCCCCCCCGGTCGACGAGCGGGCCGCCGGAGTAGCCCGGGCCGACCCGGGCGCTGCTGACGAGGAGGCCCGAAAGGAGGCGCGTGGCGCCGGTGAGCTGCGAGTACTCGACGATCGAGGCCGCAGTACCCGTGATCCGGCCGACCGCGCGTCTGTGGCCGACAGCCACGGCGACGACCCTCGTGCCGGGGCGGGGCCGTGAGAAGCGGCGAAGGCCGACGGAGGGAAGGTCCGCGGCGCCGCGGAGCTTCAAGACGGCGACGTCCTCGCCGGCGTCGTAGCCGAGAACGCTCGCCCCGTAGGTGCGGCCGGTCTCGAGGTCCGTGGCGCGGACGCGGGCCGCGCCGTCGATCACGTGGTTGTTCGTGAGCACCACCCCGGACGGCGTGACGACGATCCCCGACCCCTCGACCGTCTGGGCTCCAGGCGCGGCGGACGCTGACACCTCGACCAGCTCCGGGGAAACGGACGCGACCAGCGCGCGGACGCTCAGGCCAAGCGAGGACCTCCGCGCCCTCCCCGTGGCGATCGGCAAGTGAGGCCGTGAGGGCGGCCGCGGCGACGAGACCGAGAACCAGGGCGACGGCGGCTCGCCACGGCACCTCGAATGGGTACACCACTTCCGGTCCGACGGCAAGCAGCTCACCCCACGCCAGGGACCGCATCGGCGAGGTCGAGCACCTCGCGACCTGCGCGGAGAGCCAGCGCCTCGGCCACATGGGCTTCTGCGACAGGGGAGGTCGCAGTCGATCCTGACAGGTCCGCGATCGTGCGCGCGACCCGGCGTACCCGATCGACTCCGCGCCCGCTCAAACGGCCGGTCCGGACGCTCCGCTCGACGAGTGCGGCGGCCTGTGGCGAGAGCGGCACGGCCTCGGCCAGCCTGGACGCCGGGATCTCGGCGTTGCGACGGACGCCGCGCGCCCGTGCCAGCTGGCGCGCGGCGGCGACCCGTGCGGCAACCGCGGCGCTCGGCTCGCCCGGCGTGGCCGAGAGCAGCTCGTCGGGGGTCGTGCGCCGCAACGGCACGACGAGGTCGAACCGGTCGAGGAGCGGCCCCGAGAGCCGCCTGAAGTACCGGGCCCGGGCCGCCGGCGAGCACCGGCACGATCCGGGGACACCACCTTCGCCGCAGGGGCACGGGTTCATCGCGCCGACGAGGAGAAAGCGCGCCGGGAGGGTCGCGCTTCCCCGGGCGCGGCTGATCCGCACCACGCCCTCTTCGAGCGGCTGGCGCAGCGCGTCGAGCACCATGACCGGGAACTCACCCATCTCGTCGAGGAAGAGGACCCCGTGGGTCGCCAGGCTGATCTCCCCGGGCCGCATCGCGGCGGTCCCGCCCCCCACGAGGGACACTGCCGATGCGCCGTGGTGCGGCGCTCGGAACGGAGGGTCCCACACGATGCCGTGCTCGGGCGCGGGCAGTCCCGCGGCCGAGTGGACCTTCGTCACCGCGAGCGCCTCTTCCCGCGAGAGCGGAGGCAGCAGACCGACCAGGCGGCGAGCGAGCATGGTCTTCCCCGCCCCTGGTGGCCCGACGAGGAGCAGATGGTGGCCGCCCGCTGCGGCGACCTCGACGGCGCGGCGGCCCACGCGCTGGCCCTTCACCTCAGAGAGGTCACCGTGCCGAAGCTCTCCGGCGGGTCGCCGGTCACCCGCCTCGATCCGTCGAAGGGGATCGGCGGCAGCTGGCCACGGCGCGAGACCCCTCAGCACGTCGGCGAGGACGCGCAGGCTCGACATGCCGAAGGTCCTCCCGGGCCGGACGGCCGCTGCTTCCGCGAGATCGCACGCCGGGACGACGAGCCGGTCGGCATCGACGGCCTCGGCGAGGGCGATCGTGCCGGGGACGTGGCGCAGCGACCCGTCCAGGCCGAGCTCGCCAACGAACGCGACAGTTTCGAGCACGCCGGTCGGCAGCTCGCCGACGGCGGCGAGCACGCCCAACGCGATCGGAAGGTCCAACCCCGCGCCCACTTTGCGAACCGCGCTCGGCGCGAGGTTCACGGTCACGCGCCGCTGGGGCCACTTGAAGCCGCTCGACAAGAGCGCCGCGCGCACCCGGTCGCGCGATTCTCGAACCGCGGTGTCGGGCAGTCCGACGATCGTGAACCCGGGGAGTCCGGACGACTCGTGCACCTCGACGACCACGGGGCGGCCTGTCGTCCCGTTGAGCGTGGCCGATTGAACCGTTGCGGTCACACGGCGAAACGGTCGCCACGTACCCACCCGGCGAGCACCCTTTGGGCGAGCTGCGAAGCTCGCCCGTACGGCAACCGCTATGCGGGAGGTCGGACGAAGCCGTAGATGGCCTGGCCCATGTAGGCGCTCGCTCCGGCCTTGCTGTAGGGCCCGAGCCGTCGGACGGCGCCGGACTCGTTGCCCCCGACCGTCACGATCTCCCCGTTGCTCAGCACCTCGGTGACGATGTTCACGTGCAGGATGTTGGGAGAACCGAGTGCCGCCTCGTCCGGCCAGACGTGCGGTGTGTACGCCCTCACCCAGAGCACGGCGTCGCCCGGTGCGGGCGTCACGCTCGGTGCAAGGATCGCACCGCCGTGAGAAAGCGCCCACGTCCCCACATTCGCTGCCGGACCGATCGACGGGATCGGGACGCCGGCGTGGCGCCACACCCACGACGTGAAGTACGCGCACCATGTCGAGCCCGACGGCCCGTAAAGGTAGGGATCGGTCTTTCCGACCTGCGCGTCGGCAATCGACACGATGGACGCGCTGCGTGCCAACGGGGCGACACCCGAGGGTGCGACATCGACGACCGCTCCGTCGAACTTCGCGGTCCCCATGCTGAAGACCTCGCCTGCGGCCGCCACTTCCCAGTAGCCCGAGCCGGAGCGGTCCGACGCCATGCCGACGACCGGGGCCCCGGTGCGCTTGCCCCCCATGGAACCTTCGAAGCCTGCGCTCCCGAAGGAGAAGATCCCCCCGTCGGAGGCGACCTCCCAGTAGCCCTTTCCTGTGGCAGCGGCGGCCATGCCCACGACCGGCTGCGCGAGACGGGTACCGCCCATCGAGCCGTGGAAGCGGGCGGTGCCGAAGGAGAAGATCCCGCCGTCGGAGGCGACCTCCCAGTAGCCCTTTCCTGTGGCAGCGGCGGCCATGCCCACCACCGGCTGCGCGAGACGGGTACCGCCCATCGAGCCGTGGAATCGGGCGGTGCCAAAGGAGAAAATCCCGCCGTCGGAGGCGACCTCCCAGTAACCGCCGCCTGTCGGCGCAGCCGCGATGCCGACGACCGGCGAGTGGAGGCGCGCACCGCCCATCGAGCCGTGGTAGCCGGCGCTGCCGAACGCGTAGACGGCGCCGTCTGCAGCCGCCTCCCAGTAGCCCTTCCCTGTCGGAGCCGCGGCGAGTCCGACGATCTTCGACGCGAGCTGCTTGCCGCGGTTCGAGCCGTAGTTGCTCGCGTTGCCGAAGGCGTAGATACCGCCGTCGGCTGTCGCTTCCCAGTAGCCGCCACCTGTCGGCATCGCCGCGACGCCGACGATCGGCGCGGGGAGCTTCACCTGCACGTCACCGGTGACTGCGGATGCCGTCGCCGTCCAGCCGGCAGATGCGATACCAGCTATTGCACCAACTGCAGCGACAGAGATACACCTCTTCCACATCGTTGAGACGGACACGATTCCTTCGCGGTGGGACATAAGGCGAAGGGTTTAGCGGGGGCCTCAACGGGGTATCAACCACCGTCCGGGCCGGCTACTGGCGTTGCACAGGTGGCGCTTCCGTGTTAACCGCCTGGTCGGGCAGGGTGCAATCGGGGATCGAGAATTTCTCGAATTCTTCGAGATCGCACCGGGAAAGCGTTGCAAACAGATGACGATCGCTGCGCGCGCAGGCGACAGCGCTCGCCGGGCTCACGCGGCGGCCTCGTTCAGGCAGCCGGCGAGCTCGACCTCCTGCCCTGCTCGCCCGCGGCGGGACGCACGGGACGAGCGCCTGCCGGCGTCACCATGGGGCCGGTTCCGCCAACCCCCCGCACGAAACGCAACCAGCCGACCCGCTGGCCGTCGTGCTCGGCCATCCACGCGTCACGGGCAGCTCGTGCAGCCAGGCGGTCGCGGAGGCGCCGGGCGCCCTCTTCTGCACGGGCGATCGCCGCGGCGAGCTCCTCGTCGTTCGTGAGAAGCCGGACGTTCTGGGGGGGAAGGTTCCGGAAGTGCGCGCCGGAGCCCTCGCGCTGTCCATCCATGGTCAGTCACACCTTTCTGGGGTTCGTCCGCGACGATCGTAACCAGCGCCGCGCCAGGCTGCGGATCGCGCCACGCGTCCGGTCGAGAGCGCGGTGTCACTGGCCCGCCCAAGTTCAGCGCGAGGTGGCTGGTGGCGCGGCTCCTCCCGGGGTCGCTCCGTTCGGGCGGCGCAACGGCGCATCGTCCGTTGCGCCGGCGTCCGTTGCGCCAGCCTTGAGCGCGTCCACGAGGACCTGCGACGCGCCGACGAGCGCCGCAGCCTCGTAGGGGACGACCACCTTCGCGTTCGGCGCCGACGCAACATCGTGGAGGGCCCGCAGCTGCATCACGGCGAGCGTGTTCGGGTTGATGGCGACCTCGTCGATCGCTGCAAGAGCCGCAGCCTCTCCCTGACCGAGCAAGGCGCGCGCCTTCTTCTCGCCCTCCGCCCGGAGCTCGAGCGCGCGCATCTGCGCCTCTGCGGCGAGGATCGCCGCCTGCTTGGCACCTTCCGCTTCGAGGATCGCCGCTTGTTTCTGCCCGCCTGCGCTGTTGATGGCAGCCTGCTGCTCGCCTTCCGACTTCAAGATGGCGGCCCGCTTGTGCTGCTCGGCTTCCTTTTGCTCGGACATGGCCTGCAGGACGTTCTGCGGCGGGGTGATGTCCAGGATCTCGATCCGGTTCAGCCTCACGCCCCACTTCATGGCCGCGTCGGCCATGTGGTCCTGCATGCGCGTGTTGATCGTGTCGCGCTCGGAGAGCGACTGGTCGAGGGTGAGCTCCCCGAACACTGCCCGAAGTGCCGTCCGAGACAACTGGTCGACGGCCAACTGGTAGTCCGCGATCTCGAAGAGCGCCGCCTTGACGTCGATCACCTGACAGAAGATGGTTGCGCTGACTCGGAGCGAGACGTTGTCCTTCGTGATCACCGACTGCTGGTCTCCGGTCATGGGGAACTCGCGCATATCCACCTTGACCATCCGGTCGACGAACGGGACCAGCGGATGCATCCCGGGCTGGCGGACGCCCCGGAATTCGCCGAGCCTCTTCACCACGCCGACGCTTCCCTGCTGCACGATCTGCATGGCGCGGAACATGAACACGCCGACGACACCGGCCGCTGCGACCGCGCCGATGGCCACCCCCACTACGAGTCCCACATCTGCGACCATCGGGGTCACCCCCTCTTCCTCCGCACTTGGTGTTCGACGGGGGCCGGGCGGTACGGCGCTCCCGCCGTGTTCAATCGTCGATGGGGTAGACCACGAGAAGTCCGCGCTCGATGTCGGCGACGACGACGCTCGTCCCGGCCTCGATCCGCTGGGAGGGGTCGAGCGGGATGGCGAGCCACTCTTCTCCACGGGCGCGTATCCGGCCGGGGTCGTGAGCGCTTTTGATGGCCCGGGTGACCACCGCGGTCTCCCCCACCATCCCCTGCACGCCGCTCAGCATTCGGGCCTCCTCCGGCGCCGCCGCGACGTGGCTCCGTCCGCACGTCGCCGCTCCGCACGTCCCACCGCGACTATAAAGCCGCCGACCTCTCCGAGCCGGGCGTCGGTGCTGGGGTCGACCGACCCGCCGTCAGGAACGGCCGTAGCGCGGCTCCCGCTTTTCGAGGAAGGCTGCCACCGCCTCCCGCACGTCGTTGCCGGAGAGATTGGTCGCCTGGCAGGCCGCCTCGTGCTCCAGGGCGCCAGTGAACGGCGACGACCACGCGGCATCGAGCAGCGCTTTGGCGGTGGACAACGCGAGCGCCGGGCCGCCGGCCAGCCTCGCCGCCCATTGCTCGACGGCACCGTCGAGATCGCCGTGGGAGACGACGCGGTTCACGAGGCCCACCTGCAACGCCCTCTCGGCGTCGAGGACCTCTCCGAAGAAGGCGAGCTCCTTCGCTTTGGCGGGTCCGACGAGGCGCGGCAGGAGCCACGACGTGCCGCAGTCCGGTGAGAGCGCGCGGCGGACGAAGATCATCGAAAAGCGCGCCCTTTCGCTCGCGACGACGAGGTCGCAGCCGACGGCGAGCCCGAGTCCCGCGCCGACGGCGACCCCGTCCACCTTCGCGATGGTGGGCTTCGCGAGGCGGTGCAGGGCCAGGGCCACGTCCCCGACCCGACGCACACCTTCGAGCGAAGCTGCCGGATCATCCAGCGCGGGCCGGTCCGAGTCGGACAGGTCCGCGCCTGAGCAGAACTCGCCGCCGGCGCCCGTGAGCACGAGCACGCGGTCGTCGACGTTGCGCGCGACTGCGTCGAACGTCGCCCGAAGCTCTTCGATCATCAGCCGCGTGAGGGCGTTCTTGCGCTCCGGACGGTTCATGGTGACCGTCACGACGCCGCCGGCACGCTCCACCTTCAGGGTTTCCACGACCCCTCCTTCAGCCGAGAGCACGGCCATGCCCGGCGGAAAGGACGGTACTCGCAGCTGGCGGGTGGTCACCCCTGCTCACCGTGCGCCTTACCACGCCTCGGCCACCACCTCGACCTTGCTGCCGAGCACCGCAGCCACGTCGAACCGGACGGTAGCCGGATGCACGCTGTGGGCCGCCAGCCAGCGCACGGCGAGGCGCCGTAACCTCGCGCGCTTCGCCGCGGTGACCGAGTCGGCTGGGGCGCCGTACGCGAGCGTCGACCTGGTCTTGACCTCGCACACGACGAGGAGCGTCCCGCGCCGGAGCACGAGATCGATCTCGCCTGTCGGGCACCGCCAGTTCCGGTCGAGCACCTCGTATCCGCGTGCGGAGTACCACGTCGCTGCGAGGGCCTCCCCACGCGCGCCGAGGCTGCGACGGCTGCCCGTCACGAGGAAGTCACCCGCGGAACGGTCGCGCTCGCCCGCGCGCCGCGCGCCGCGAACGGTCAAAGCTCCTTTTCGGGAAGCCGCTCCACGTTCACGTCGCGCCACGTGACCACGCGCACCGAGGGGACGAAGCGGGCGGGCCGGTACATGTCCCAGACCCAGGCGTCGGTGAGCTCGAGCTCCACACAGGCCGGATGCGTGTCGGAGCGGACGGACATCGAGACTTCGTTCGCGAGGTAGAAGCGCCGCTCGGTCTCGACGACGTAGGCGAACATCGGGAGCACCGCACGGTATTCCTGGACGAGCGCGAGCTCGATCTCCGCCTCGTAGCGCTCGAGGTCCTCCTCGCTCACCGGGCGAACCCCATCACGAGAGCCGCGTGGGACGGTGGCGTGGAGAACGGCGACGAGGGAAGCGTCGGAGACACCTCACGGGCGGACGGCCCGCTTCTCCTTCACCTTGGCGGCTTTCCCGGATCGCTCGCGCAGGTAGTAGAGCTTTGCCCGTCGCACGTCCCCGTAGGTCAGCACCTCGATCCGGGCGATGGTCGGCGAGTGGACGGGGAACGTGCGTTCCACTCCCACCCCGAAACTCACCTTGCGGACCGTGAAGGTCTCCCGGACCCCCACTCCCTGGCGCCGCAGCACCACACCCTGGAACACCTGCACCCGCTCGCGGTTGCCCTCGACGACCCTCACGTGGACCTTCACGGTGTCGCCGGGCCGGAATTCGGGGTGCATTGGGCGCGTCCTTCGAGTCCGCTGGGCCGTTGCCGAGTCCTGCATCGTAGCCGTGATCGGCGAGCAGCTGCACCTCGCCTGCCTGCACCAACAGGGCGATTTCCTCGTCGGTGAGCCCGCCGCGGGCGGCGAGGAGGTCGGGACGGCGCTCGAGCGTCCGGCGGAGGGCCTGCACCCGACGCCAACGTGCGACGCTGCCATGGTCACCCGACCGGAGCACCTCGGGCACGCCCCATCCCCGGAAGACAGCGGGGCGGGTGTACTGGGGGTACTCGAGGAGCCCCGCCAGGAAACTCTCCTCTTCGGCAGATGCCTCGTTGCCGAGCACCCCCGGGAGGAGCCGCGTCACCGCCTCCACGACAGCGAGCGCCGGGAGCTCGCCCCCTGCAAGCACGACGTCGCCGAACGACAGCTCGTCGTCGACGAGGTGGTCAGCCACCCGCTGGTCCACCCCCTCGTAGCGGCCGCAAAGTAGCGAGAAGCCCGGCCCTTCCGCGAGCGTGCGGGCCATCTCCTGGTCGAAACGGCGCCCCCCGGGGGAAAGGAGGTAGAGCGGGCGCGGCAACCCTTCGTCGATCTCGATCGCCTCGACAGCTGCAAAGAGCGGCTCGGCCATGAGCACCATGCCGGCGCCCCCCCCGAACGGGGCGTCGTCGACCGATCGACGTGGGTCCGGGGCGCCTGCACGCAGGTCCCTCACCCGCAGGTCGAGGACGCCCCTCTGGCGAGCTCGCCCGAGGATGCTCGACCGGCAGTATCCCTCGACGAGCTCGGGAAAGATCGTGAAGACCTCGATCCTCACGGCAGGCCGTCAGTCGATGAGGCCGTCGGGGATGTCAACGGTGACCGCGACCCCCGGATCGACGGTGGTGACGAACCGCAGCGGGACGAGAGCACCGCTTCCGAGCACGAGAAGGTCGCTCGCCGGGTTGCGTTCCACGGCGGCGACCGTGCCGAGGTCGCGGCCCACTGCGGTGAGAACCCTCGCTCCGACGAGCTCGTGTACCCACAGGGTGCCTTCGACGCGGACGGGGGCGGCGCGGAGCTCGAGGCCGCGGAGCGCCTCGGCGGCCGACCGGTCGTCGACACCCTCGAAGCGGACCAGGTACCGGCCTTGATGGACTCGGGCCGCCGTCACTCGCAGCTCGCCCCGATCGCTCGAGAGCATCGTGCCGGCGTCCAGGCGCTCGGTGAGGTCGGTCCAGAGCTCGACGGCCACCTCGCCCAGCAGGCCGTGCGCACGTACGACCCGGCCGACACCCAGCAGCGGACCAGGTTGCGAGCCGGTCGAGCCGTCAGTCGTCGTCGATGTCAACGACCGTCTGCGTGCCGTCCCGGGCGCCCGCCACGCCGACGAGCGTGCGGATCGCCTGAGCCGTCCGCCCTCGTCGTCCGATGACGCGCCCCATGTCGCGCTGGGCGACGTGGAGCCGCAGGATCTTCGAACCGCGGCGCTCCTCCTCGCGGATTACGACAGCGTCGGGCTCGTCGGCCATGGCCCGCGCCAGGTACTCGAGCACCGCGATCGGCATCGCACCGCCCCGCACGCGGCCTGCATCGTCGGCACCACCCCGCGGCGCTGGTCCGGAGATCGTGTTCACGTCGCCGGCCTCGTACGGCGTGACATCGACCGCGTTCACGTCACCGGGCTCGTACTCGTCGTCCTCGTCGTCCTCGTCGTCCTCGTCGTCGAACTCATCGTCGACTTCGTCGTCGTCTTCGTCGTCTTCGAATTCGTCGTCCTCGTCCAGTTCGTCGTCGTCGTCCAGTTCGTCGTCGTCGTCGAACTCGTCCTCCGAGGCCGCGTCGCCGTTCAGACCGGGCACGTCGAGGCTCCCGTTCGAGTGTTCCGCGCCGTCGTCCGTCATGCCGGCACCGGGTCCTGTCCTGTCGACGGCTCGGTCGTCTCCTCGCTGCTCGCGGCCTCCGAGGCGCCCGGCCCGCCGCCAGGGGCGTCGTCAGCCCGTGCGGGGGCCGCGGGGACCTCGCCCGTACCGCCCGCGAGGCGGTCGAGCGTCCCCGACGTGCGCAGGAGCCGCTCCACCCGGTCCGTCGGCTTCGCCCCCTGCCGGAGCCAGCGCAACGCCTTCTCGTGGTCGATCGAGACGACAGTCTCGTCGTCCGTGGTCGAGCGGCCACGCGGCGCGTACGTGCCCACGACCTCGAGGAACCTGCCGTCACGAGGTGAGCGGCTGTCGGCCGCCACCACCCTGTACGTCGGTTGCTTCTTCTTGCCCATCCGCACGAGGCGGAGCTTCACTGCCACGAGTCTGCTTCCTCCGTCGTCGGGGCCCTTCCGGGCCCGGTCTGCGCCATTGCGCCGACATTCTCGCAGGTCTCCGAGGTCCCGCGACCACGGTGCCTGATCACCGGCTCTTGGGGGGGGTGACCCGCCCGCCCTTCTTCTTCTTGCCCTTGGCGCCGCGTTGGGCGCGCGACGTCCCGTCCTGGCCGGGGGGGCGCCCTCCCGCCGCCACGGCCTCCAGCGACGGTAGCCCCCCGGGGCCCCCTCCCCCGAGGAGCCCGGCGAGGCCATCGCCGCCGGCGCCCGTCTCTTCTCCGAGCGCCCGCAGTGCGGCCAGTTGCTTCCGCCCGCCGAGGAGCCCCCCCAGGCCGCCGAGACCACCTTGCCCCATGCCGCCCGGCAGGCCGCCGAGACCCGGGATACCCGGGAGGCCGGCGCCGCTCGCCATGCCCTTCACCATCTTCTGCATCTCGCGATGCTGTTTGACGAGCTGGTTCACGTCGGCGGTGGCGGTGCCGCTCCCTCGGGCGATCCGGACGCGGCGCGAGCCGTCGATGATGGACGGGTCGGCGCGCTCATCGGGCGTCATCGACCGCATGATCGCCTCCACCCGAGCGATCTCCCGGTCGTCGATCTGGTCCGCTGCCTGCCGCAGCTCCTTCGTCATGCCCGGTAGCAGCTTCATGACACCGCCGAGCGAACCGAGCTTCTTCACCTGCTGGAGCTGGTCCAAGAAGTCGTCGAGGGTGAAGCGGCCCTCCATGAGCCTGCCGGCAGAGCGGGCGACCGTTTCTTTGTCCATCGCCCGCTCGGCCTGCTCGATCAGGCTCAGGACGTCCCCCATGCCGAGGATCCGGTCGGCCATGCGATCCGGGTGGAAGAGGTCGAAGTCCGCCAGCCTTTCGCCCGTCGATGCGAAAACGATCGGTCTTCCGACCACGCCCTTCACCGACAGCGCCGCACCCCCGCGCGCGTCGCCGTCGAGCTTGGTGAGGATGACGCCGTCGAGCTCGAGGGTTTCGTGAAATGCGGTGGCGGTGGCGACCGCGTCCTGTCCGGTCATGGCGTCGACCACGAGGAGCGTGTAGTGCGGCTGCACGGCGGCGGAGATGCGCCCGACCTCCTCCATCAGCTCCTCGTCGATCGCGAGTCGGCCTGCGGTGTCGACGATGCAGATGTCTCGGCCGAGTCGCCTCCCCTCCTCCAGCCCCGCGCGGGCGACCGCGACTGGGTCCGTGGGCTCGCTGAACACCGTGACCCCGGCCTGCCGTCCGAGCACCCTGAGCTGCTCGACGGCGGCGGGCCGTTGGAGGTCGGCTCCGACGAGAAGCGGATGACGGCCCTGTTGCTTCCACCAGCGGGCGAGCTTGGCCGCGGCCGTCGTTTTCCCGGAGCCCTGAAGGCCGGCGAGAAGGACCACCGTCGGCGGGCGTGAGGCATAGGTGAGCTTGAGAGTTTCTCCGCCGAGGATCTCGACGAGCTCCTCGTGGACGGCCTTCACGACCTGTTGGCCGGGCGTCAGGCTCTTCGAGAGGATCTCGCCGGCACAGCGCTCCCGGATGCCCTGCACGAACGCCCGGGCCACGCCGACCTCCACGTCGGCTTCGAGAAGTGCGACTCGGATCTCGCGCAGCGCCTCGTCGAGGTCCGCGTCGGAGAGCCGCCCACGGCTGCGGAGGCGCCCCGCGATCCGTTCGAGGCGATCGGAAAGGGCGTCGAACATGAGGGGTCCAGGCTACCGGACCGCCACCTCCGCCCTCCCGCGCTGGCGCCCGCAGGGAGCACGACGTGCGCGCTGGCGAGATGGCGCGGGAACCCGCCCTAGCCGAGGAGCGCGCCGACGAAATCGGCCGGGTCGAAGGGCACGAGATCGTCGGGGCCTTCGCCGAGGCCGACGAGCTTCACCGGAAGACCGAGCTCGCGCTGGATCGCCACGACGATGCCGCCCTTGGCCGTCCCGTCGAGCTTCGTGAGGACGACGCCGGTCACTTCGACGGCCTCGGTGAACTGTCTCGCCTGGACGAGCCCGTTCTGACCGGTGGTGGCGTCGAGGACGAGGAGGACCTCGGTCACCCGGCCGGGCGGCCTGCCCGCCACCCGACGGATCTTCTTCAGCTCTTCGACCAGGTTGACCTTCGTGTGCAACCGCCCTGCCGTATCGGCGAGGACGAGCGCGTTCCCGCGGGCGGCGGCTCGTTGCACGGCGTCGAACACGACCGCGCTCGGATCGCCTCCCTCAGCCCCTCGGACGATCTCGGCCCCGACCCGGTCGGCCCACATGGCGAGCTGCTCCCCGGCGGCAGCGCGGAAGGTGTCGCCAGCCGCGAGAAGGACGGATCGGCCGATCGCGGTTTGCTGGCGCGCCACCTTGCCGACGGTCGTCGTCTTGCCGACCCCGTTGACGCCCACGAACAGCCAGACGTTGACGATGCCCTCCTCGTCGTCGAAGCGCAGAGTACGGCCGACGGGTTCGGCGATCTCGAAGTCCGGACCCGGGAGCGCCCCACGGCCCGACGCGAGCTCTGCATCCGTGGCGCCGTCCCAGCGTCGCTCGAGCGACAGAAGGTCGACGAGGTCCGCCCTCAGGGCGTCGACGAGCTGGTCCCCGTTGCCGATCTCCCTCTCCCGCACCCGGCGTCGCAGATCCTCGAGCAGGACGTCGGTCGTGGTGACGCCGACATCGGCGCGGATCAGGCTCTCCTCGAGCTCGTCCCAGGTCGCCGGATCGACGCCTTTCCCGCGAAGCGAGCGAAGCCCCGCGAACACCCCTCGCGTGCGACCGAGACGTTCACGGAAGGTAGGCGGGGCGACCTCGACCTGCGCTTCCGGCGCGGGCGGCGCCTCTGGGACCGGCGGCGCTCCGGCGGCCCGGGCTTCTGCGGCCGGGGCTTCGCGGGGTCGGGTGGGGGTCGGGCGCGTGGACGGCCGGGGCGCCGTGGGCGGACGTGGGGCCGGCGGACGGAGTCGTGCCCGGCTGCCGGCTTCAGGTCGAGGCCCACCTTCGCGCCGCCGTCGAGCGCTGGTGGCATAGCTGAGCGTGCCCATGACCAGCACGGCGAACGCGACGACGCCAAGCGCGATCCACAAGGCGATCACGAACGGGCGAGCCTAATGGGACCCCGGCCGGCGACGGCCGGAGCGTCGGCTGCGGGCGCCGGTCACCCCACCGGCGCAAAGGGCGGGCTGAGGCCCGCTCCGCTGACGATCGCCTCCGGCGCCGCCCACCCGATCCACTTCACGTGGTCGGCCACC
>DAIRCY010000040.1:0-1338 GCA_036796435.1 Acidimicrobiales bacterium | reverse complement strand
CGGACGCGGGCTCGCTGACTCACGACCTGTGAGGACCCGCCAGGCGCCATGGTCACGCCGTACAGAGCGTCGGCCGCCTCCATGGTCCGCTTCTGGTGGCTCACGACGATCAGCTGCGCCTCGTCCCGGAACTCGTGCACGAGACCGAGGAACCGGTGCAGGTTGACGTCGTCGAGGGCCGCCTCGACTTCGTCCATGAGGTAGAAGGGCGACGGCCGGCTACGGAAGACCGCGAACAGGAAGGCCAACGCCGCCATCGATCGCTCACCACCCGACAGGAGCGAGACCCGCCGCACGTTGCGGCCGGCCGGCCGGACCTCGATCTCCACGCCGGTGTTCAACAGGTCGGAGGGCTCGGTGAGCGTCAGACGGCCGGTCCCCCCGGGAAAGAGGCTGCCGACGAACGTCGAGAAGTGCTCGTTCACGTCGGCGACGGCAGCGGCGAACTCCTCCGCGATCTCGCGATCGAGGGAACGCACCACTTCGTGCAGTTGTCGGCGCGCGGCGCGGATGTCCTCCATCTGGGTGTCGAGCTCCCGATGCCGTTCCTCGAGCGCCGAGAGCTCCTCCAAGGCGAGCGGGTTCACCGGTCCGAGGGATGCGAGCTTCGTCGCGAGCGATTGGGCGTGCGTCACCGCGCTCACACCCTCCGGAAGCTCCGGCAGCGGGGCGGCCTTCGCGTCTTCCGGGGCGACGTGGAGCTCCTGTTCGACCGTCTCGACGAGCGCCTCGGCCCGCAGCGACGCTTCGGCCGCCTCCCTGTCGGCGCCACGGGCTCGTTCGCGCGCGGCCATCTGCCGTCGCTCGAGAGCCGACCGTTCGGCGCGGATCTCCTCGATCCGCAACGCCCCTGCCCGCATCCGCTCTGATTGGTCGGCATACGCGCGCCGGAGGGCGCCGAGGACCGAGTCGAGCTTCTCGCGTTCGCGCTGGACGACGCGCTGGAGGCGCTCGAGCGCGACGCCCTCGGCTTCGAGGCGCTGACGTCGTCTGGCTGCTGCCTCCCGCTCTTCCCCGTGCCCAGCGAGCCGTCGCTCCACTTCGCGCTGGCGCGCGGCGAGCACGCGGCGACGCTCGGCGACGCTCGCGGCGCGGACCTCGAGCGCTTGGCGCGCGGCGGCGATCTCGCGGCGGCGACCGGAGAGCTCCTCTTCGACCTCGGCGGCTTCAGCGGCTCGGGCTGCCGCGGCGGACGCTTCCGCTTCTGCCTTCGGGACTGCCAGCTCGAGCAGGGACAGCTGCTCACGATCCATCTCGAGCTGCGAGACCAGCTCCGTTCGGGCGTCGACGCCTTCGTCGAGCTCTGCCGCGACGCGAGCGCGCTCCTCCTCGGTCCTC
>DAIRCY010000039.1:20243-23029 GCA_036796435.1 Acidimicrobiales bacterium | reverse complement strand
CGGGGATGGTGCCGCTCGCCACCGGCAGCGACGGCGGTGGCTCGATCCGCATCCCGTCTTCGTGCTGCGCGCTGTCGGGGATGAAGCCGTCGCACGGCCGAGTGGCCGCCGGCGGAGGGCGGGCGGGTTGGCTCGGCCTCTCCTCGAAGGGGGTCCTCGGCCGCACGATCGACGACATCGTCACTGCTCTCGACGCGGTCGTCGGTCCCGAACCGACCGATCTTCTGTCCCTCCCGAGGCCCGAGGCCGGCTGGCGGGACGCGCTCGTCGAGCCGCGGGTGCCCGCCCGCGTGGCCTGGTCGCCGGCCCTCGGGTACACCGACGTGGACCGATCGGTGCTCGAGGTGGCCGAGCGCGTCGTCACCGCGCTCGACGTGCTCGGCGCCGACGTCGTGGAGGTGGACACGGTCTTCGACGAAGACCCGCTGGACGACTGGCTGGCCATCGTCGGGACGTGCCTGCTGCGGACACTCGAGCCGTACGAGGCGCGCTGGGACGCCGTCACACCGGTCCTCGTCTCGCTCGCCGCGCACGGGCGCGAGCTCCCTGCGCTGAGGCTGGTCCGGGCGCTCGACCGGTGCCACGAGATGAACCTCAGGCTCGTCGAGCTCTTCAGGGACGTCCGGCTCCTCGTGACCCCCACGACCGCAGGGCTGCCGCCACCGAACGCCCTCGGGGGAAACGGGGTCGTGAACGGCGTGGTCGACCCGAACTGGGTACGGCTCACCTATCCGTTCAACATGACGCGGTCACCTGCCGCGACCGTCTGCGCAGGCCTCAGCGCTGACGGGCTGCCGGTCGGCGTGCAGCTCATCGGACCGCAACACGCGGACCTCGTGGTGCTCCGGTCGGCCGCGGCGCTCGAGCAGGCGATCGGCTTCGGGGCGACCGCTCCCGTCTAGCGATCCCAGGGGAGGCGTCGTGCCCGAGATGCCACAGATGCAGGGGCTGGCCGAGCGACTGGGCTCGGCGCTGAGCGGCGCGGTCCTCGAGGGAGCCGATCTCCTCGGCTGCGCGAGCCTGAAGACGGCGACCCCGGAGCCGGGGTTGCTCGTCGGCCGGACGCTCGAGGGGGTCGCGAGGCGCGGCAAGTACGTCCTCTTTCGCTTCGAGGGCGGATACCGCGTGGCGCTCCACCTCTCGCAGGCGGGCAGGGTCGACATCGAGCTCCCGTCGAAGGGGACGCGGCCGCGCGGCGCTCTCGTGCGGTTCAGGTTCAGCGGACCGGCGGCCGGGGTGCTCGTGCGCGAACACGGCACCCAGCGCAAGGCCGGCTGGTGGGTGCTCGCGCCGGGCGACGACGGGCCCCTGGCGACGCTCGGCCCCGAAGTCGACAGCACGGAGTTCGCCGCACTTGTCCGCGCGGAGCGCAGCACGCGGCGGCTGTACACGTGGCTCCGGGATCAGCGGGTCGTCGCCGGCATCGGGCGCGGCTTCACCGACGACGCCCTGCACCGGGCGCAGCTGTCGCCGTTCGCCTCGATCGGCACTCTCGACGCCCCGGCCCGGGAGCGGCTGCTCGGGGCGATCCGCGACGTGCTCTCAGAGGGCCTCGAGGCCGAGCGGACCCGCAAGGGCGGACTTTCCGAACCGCGGCTCGGTGAGCACTTCTCCATCCACGGCCACGTCGGAGAGCCGTGTCCCCGGTGCGGTGCGACCATCCGTCGGGTCTCGTACGACTCCTACGAGGTCGCGTACTGCACCTGCCAGACCGGCGGCAGGGTCCTCGCCGACCGCCGCATGTCGCGACTCTTGCGGTGAGCGGTCCGCGCCGCCGCCTCCCCTGCGACCCGGGCGCGGTTCAACCGGACGTGGACAGGAGCATCTCGGCGAACTTCTCCTGCGCCGCCGCACGCCGCGTCGGGACGTGCTCGGTCGGGATCTCGGTCGCCGCGTACCGGCGGAGCGTGTGGCGTGCGACCGACTGGCGGTGGACCTCGTCGGGGCCGTCGTAGATCCGCGCCGCACGCGCTGCTCGGTACATCGACTCGAGGGGGAGGTCCGAGGAGAACCCGAGCGCGCCGTGAACCTGGATCGCGCGGTCGATCACGTTGTACAGGACGGCCGCTCCCCAGAACTTGATCATCGCGATCTCGTCGCGTGCCGCGGGGGCGCCTTCCCGGTCGATCTTCCATGCTGCTTGCAGCGTCATCAGCCGGGCCGCCGTCATCTCGGCAAGCGAGTCCGCGACCCAGTTCTGGACGGTCTGCTTCTCCGAAAGGAGCGACCCGTGCGCATAGCGCGAGACGGCCCGTTCGCACATCATGTCGAACGCTCGACGCGCCTGGCCGAGCCACCGCATGCAGTGGTGGATCCTGCCGGGGCCGAGCCGCGCCTGGGCGAGCCGGAAGCCTTCCCCTTCGCGCCCGATCAGGTTCCCGACCGGCACCCTCACGTCCCTGTACTCGATCTCGGCATGGTTGCCGAACTCCCCGAATTTCGGGTCCGGGTGGTCCATCACCGGGATGTCGCGCACGATCCTCACACCGGGCGTCCCGGCAGGGACGATGATCATCGAAGACCCCTGGTACGGATGGACGTCGGGGTTCGTGACGGCCATCACGATGAGGAAGTCGGCCACCGAGCCGTTGGTCGTGAACCACTTGCGGCCGTTCACGACGTACTCGTCCCCGTCACGCTCGGCGCGGGTGGAGAGCAGCGTCGGGTCCGATCCCGCCGTGTCCGGCTCGGTCATCGAAAAGCCGCTGCGGAACCTTCCGTCGAGGAGCGGCTCGAGCCACTGCGCACGCTGGTCGTCGCGACCGGACTGCTCGCTGCCGATCGCC
>DAIRCY010000039.1:16214-20233 GCA_036796435.1 Acidimicrobiales bacterium | reverse complement strand
AGCAGCTCGGCGTTGCCCGAGTCCGGCGCGCTGTTGCCGAAGACCACCGGGCCGTACTGGGACTGCCCGAGTATCTCGTGCATGAGACCGAGCCGGACCTGGCCGAAACCGGAGCCGCCCAACGAGGGCGGGAGGTGCGCGGCCCACAGGCCGCGCGCCTTCACCTCTTCTTGCAGCGGGCGGACCAGCCGTAGGAGCTCGGCGCGTTCCAGCTCGAGCGTCTCGATCGGGAGGATCTCGTCGCGCACCAAGGCGCGCATCCATTCGAGCTCCGTCTCGAACTCCGGTTCGGTCGAGAAGTCCCAGGCCATTGCCACCTCCGTCGTCCCAGCGTGCTCCGGTCCTGCCCGGGCCGGTCAGGCCGACGCGAGCGTACGGCGGGAACCGCCCTCCCTCCGTCGTGTTCTCGGCCTTCTCGTCCGCCTGGTCGTCGGCCTTGTCGGCGACGGTGGCGCTCAGCCTTCGGCTGGCCGGCGAGGTGCCCTGACGGCGACCTTCACCGGCTGCGCGACGGTCGCCCCGGGCGTCACGGCGATGCGATCACGGACCCGGTTGTTCCGGTGGGCGAGGGGCGCCCCGAGGACGGCGAACGCCGCCGCGGCGATGCCGACCACGACCATCACGTCCGAGAGGGCGCCGGCCTTCCCCAGGCTGCGCAGGATGCCCGCCACAGAGGACGCGCCCACGAGGGACTCCGCGACGACGAGCCAGACGACGGCCCTGCGGACCCATCCCGTGGCGACGGGTGCGAGGACGACCAGGCCCCACGCCAGGTACCAGGCCCACAGCACCGGACCCAGCAGCGCCAGCAGGAGCAGGGTGAGGCCCAGCGAACGAAGATCGCCGAGCCGGGGCGAATGCCAGAGCAGCCAGGTCCCGGCGGCGACCGCGACGGCGACGCCGGCGATCGACGCGACCGTGCGCACCGACGACAGCGCCACGGGGCTCCCCGCGAGATGACAAAGCCCCCACACGGCCCGAGCGACCTCGTCGACGGGGGTGACGCCCGTCGAGATCTTGTCGGGCGTGGTGACCGAGAGCACCCATCCCCAGCCGACGCCTGAGAAAGCGGACAGCGCGGCGAGCGTCGCGGCGCCGATCCCAAGTGCGGCCACCGTCCTGGCGAGCCGTTCGGGCACCCGCGCGGCCCCGCCTCCCCAGTTCCAGCCGATCAGCACGACACCCAGCGCGGCGGGCGCCTTCACCCCTGCGGCGAGCGCGCACAGCACGATGCCGGGAACGGGCCCGAACCGCTTCCAGACTGCGAGGCCGGCGAGCAGGAGACCGACCATGAGCGCGTCGTTGTGGGCGCCGCCGATGAGGGTCCCGAGCACGATGGGGCTGCCCGCGCCGAACAACAGCGCAGTCGCCGGGTCGCGGCCGACGCTCCTTGCAAGCGTGGGCAGCGCGACCGCGATGAGCACCACACCGACGACCGACAGCAGCCGGAGGAAGAACAGGTCGGCGAGCACCTGGTGGCCCGAGAGCCGGGTGACGAGGCCGTCGAGCGAGAGGAAGGTCGGGCCGTACGGCGAGGGGGCGTTCGACCAGAGGGGGCCGGCGAGAAGGTTGAAGCGCGTGGCGCCCAGCACACCCGGGCCGTAGGCGTAGGGGTTGATGTGGAAGGTCACCATCGCGCCCTGCCCCGCGTAGCTGTAGACGTCCCTGCTGAACAGCGGCGGCGAGAGGACGAAGGGAACCGCCCAGACCACAAGCATCCGAACGACGGCGCGCACCTGGACGACACCCGGGTTCCGCCACATCACGCGGAGGAGCCGCAGCCACAGGGCGCTCAATGCGACGAGGCCGCCGTAGACGGCGAGCACGCTGATCGCCGGCGCGCGGTCGGAGCTGGACGCGATGGCGCTCAGCGGACCGCCCGGGGTGCCGAAGAACCAAGCGCCAGGGAGATGCGAAACGAAGCTCGTGCCGCCGGCCATAGCACCGATGACGATCGCCGAGCCCGCGAAGAGGCCGACGAGCGCGTAACGCCGGAGCGAGGGAACCTCCGCGTCCTGGGCGGCTCGCTCAGCGGCAATTCGATATTTCAGCCGTGCAAGCATTCGCGTCCATTCTTACCGAATTGCCTGTCCACCTGCCACAAAACGCCCCGTGATTATTGCCCACATGGCAGTCCGCCAGATCACGATCTGGGCGAAAGGTGCCTCGTCCGCCAGCTCGGTCCTCGCCGGCGAAGAGCCACCAAGAAGGGGAGTTGCCCGACCCGTCCGGGGGACGGGCTGGGAAAGGGTTCACCGCCGTCGCATTCGGGTAGGGCGCTCGGCGAGAAGGTGACAACGGTGTCACCCGGCACTTGGAGGTCCAAGCGTGCTTCTACTGCTTGCATTCTTGATCGTCTTGCTGTTCTTCGGGCTGGGATTTGCCCTGCACTTCCTCTGGATCATCGCGGCGATCTTCCTCGTCCTGTGGCTCGTCGGGTACGCCCTCGGCCGAGGTGAAAGCGCGGGGAGACACCGCTTCTATCGCTGGTAGCTGCCGGGTAGCCCGCGGGAGCGACCGTCGGACGCCGGTCTTCGGGCCGGCGTCCGACGCGTCCCGCCGTTTCCAGCCGCCTCGGCGACGGTCAGCCCCGGTGTCCTGGGCGCTGTCGCGCCGCGTCGTGCCGCGGCGCGCCACAACTGCCGCAAGAATGGGCGGGTGGACAGGATCGGAGTCGTCGACACCATGTTCGCCCGCTTCGACATGGGCGCAGAGGCGTTGGACGAGCTGGCGCAGTGCCCTGGCCACGGTGAGCGGTTCGAGGTCGTGCGCCGGACGGTACCGGGATTCAAGGATCTCGCTGTCGCAGCGAAGCGGCTGATCGAGATCGAGGGCTGCCGGATCGTGATCGCCCTCGGCATGCCGGGGAGGGCGCCGATCGACAAGACGTGCGCTCATGAGGCCTCGACGGGGATCATGATGGCGCAGCTGATGACGAACACCCCGATTCTCGAGGTGTTCGTCCACGAGGACGAGGAGGAGGAACCCGCAGATCTCGTCCCGGTGTTCAAGGACCGGTCCCGCAAGCACGCGCGCAACGCGTACTGGATGCTCTACGAGCCGACACAGCTCGTCCGTCGTGCGGGTCGCGGCGTACGCCAGGGTTACGCGGACGCCGGGCCCATTCCCGAGCCGGCCTAGGTCGTCCCGAAGGCAGCTCAGAGGTTGACGACGTGGTGCGCGAAGGTCACGACCCATGCCACCGAAACCAGCGCGCCCGGCAGCCACAGCCGGTGACGCGAACCGATGAGGACGATCGAGGACAACAGGTAGAGGTCTTCGAACCCGCGGAAGTCCGCTCGCCCGTACCAGATGCCCCGTGACAGAGAGATCGCGACCACGAACGCGATGACCCAAGCGGTCTTCTCCCATATCGGCACCGCGGAGCGCGCGAGCGACCAGGCCGCGAACAGGGTCACCACTGCCAGGACGAGGAACTCGCCGAGCCAGAGGAGCGACCCCGCCGAATTGATGCGGGCGAGGTAGTACAGGGCCGCACCCACCACGTGGACCACCGGTGCGCCGAGATTGTCGCCCGTGTCGGCTCTCATCGGCAGGGTCCCGGTGACCGCCCAGCCGGTGAGCTGCCACCCGGCGAATGCCACCCCCGGCAGGACCCATGCGACGTCGGCGCGTCCGGGCCGGCGCCTGCGCCGGAGGATCTCCACCACGGCGACGAGCGCGACTGCGATGACGACGTCGAGCGTCGTCTCGAGCGTGAGCACCGCACAGGCGAACACGACGCCGGCAGCCACCGGGCGGCGACGTCGCAGCGCGACGAGCCCGCCGACGAGGAAGCAGCTCGCGACCACCTCGGGCAGGTCGCGTCCGATACTGAACAGAAAGCCCCAGTACCCGGCGAGGAGAAGCCCCCATGCGGCGTGCCGTCCGGCATCGCGGGCGATCGTCCCCCCCAGCCAGGCGAGGGCGACGAGCGCGGCGAGGTTGACGGCGACGAGGGCGTCGGGGACGAGCCCGTCGCCCGGGCCGATCGCGAAGGTGAAGGGCTCGCGCTCCTT
>DAIRCY010000039.1:11937-16204 GCA_036796435.1 Acidimicrobiales bacterium | reverse complement strand
GGCCGCCGGACCCGAGCCATGCGAGCGCGGACATGCCGATCCTCTGGACCCGGAACCCCGCGTCGAGGGTGATGCCGAATGCGGTCTTGTGCAAGTTCGCCGGGTCGAGGGCGAGCCTGTAATAGAACTGCCCGTCGTAACCGGAGCCGGCGAAGACGTGGAGTCCTGCCGGTGCCGCGGCGGGGTTCACGAAGTCGCGTCCCGCCATCACGAACCTGCTCAGGTCCCCCTTTCCGACGACCGCCAGCCGCGCGGCGACGTAGGACACCCCTGCGACGGCAGCGACCGCCGCGGTGGCGAAGGGGCGGTCGGTCCACGCCGCGAGCCCGTGGCCCCGGTGGTCGCCGGCGGCGAGCGCGGAGAGATGTCGTCGGGTGACCATCACGAAGCCGCTCCCCGGATCGTCTGTCGGAGTCGCAGGAGCGTACCAAGTGCAATGTCGGCTCCCGATTGCAACTTCTCCCGGCGTGGCCAATAGGCTCCGCCGCGAGGTGGTGCCGCCGATGGAGACCAGCTGGAACTATGCCGACGTCTGGGAGGCGGTGACCGATGTCCAGCCGGGCGCGCCGGCGCAGGTCCAAGGTGAGCGGCTCCTCACCTGGGAGGAGATGGACCACCGAGCCGACGGCATCGGCCAGTGGCTTCTCGGTCAGGGCCTCGACCGGCAGGACAAGGTGGCGCTCTACCTGTACAACTGCCCCGAGTACCTCGAAGCCCTCTACGGCGCGGTCAAAGTCGCTGCGGTGCCGGTCAACACGAACTCCCGGTACGCCGACGACGAGCTCGTCTACCTATGGGACAACGCGGATGCAGCCGCCGTAGTGTTCCACGGCGCCTTCACCGGGCGCGTCGAGCGCATCCGGTCGCGCGTGCCGAAGGTGCGTGGATGGCTCTTCGTGGACGACGGCACGTCGCAGTGCCCGCCGTGGGCGACGCGCTACGAGGACGCCGCCAAGTCCGCTGCCGGCCGGGTCCGCCCGCCGTGGCCGAGAAGCCCGGACGACTTGATCATGCTCTACACCGGTGGGACGACCGGGATGCCGAAGGGCGTGATGTGGCGCCAGGACGACCTGTTCGCACGGACCAACGAGTCTGGCTTCCGGCGCTACGACGAGTCCAAGGGACTTGCCGGGATCGTCGCGTCCTTGCGCGAGCAAGGTCCTGGAATGACCCTTCTGCCGGCCTGCCCGCTGATGCACGGCACCGGCGGGTTCACGGCGATGGAGTGCTTCAACGAGGGCGGGAAGGTGGTGTTGCTCGAAGGGCGGCACTTCGATCCGGCGGAGCTCTTCGACACCGTCGAACGCGAACAGGTCAACGGCATCGTGATCGTGGGTGATCCTTTCGCGCGCCCCATGCTGGCCGCGCTCGACGCCGAGCCGGACCGCTGGGACCTCTCGTCTCTCCTCGGCATCTTGTCGTCCGGGGCGATGTGGAGCGAGGAGGTGAAAGAAGGCCTGCTGCGTCACCGGCCCGAGATGGTCCTCTTGGACTACTTCTCCTCGACCGAGGCCGTCGGGCTCGGCGCCTCGATGTCGTCCGGTCAAGCCACCTCGAAGACGGCGGACTTCGTGCTCGGCGCGGACGTAAAGGTCCTCGACGGCGACGGCCGGCCGGTCGAGCCCGGCTCCGACACGGTCGGGGTGCTCGCCCTCGCGGGCCGCAACCCCGTGGGGTACTACAAGGACGAGGACAAGTCGGCCGCGACCTTCGTCGTCGTCGACGGCGTGCGCTACTCGATCCCCGGTGACTACGCGCAGGTGCGTGCGGACGGCTCGGTGCATCTCCTCGGGCGTGGGTCGAGCTCCATCAACACTGCCGGCGAGAAAGTCTTCCCAGAAGAGGTGGAAGAAGCGTTGAAGACGCATCCGGCGATACGCGATGCGGCGGTGGTCGGCGTCCCCGATCCCGCCTTTGGAGAGATGGTCGTCGCCATCGTGGAACCATCCGGCGACGAGCCGCCTTCGGAACAAGAGCTGATCGATCACGTGAAGGGCAGGCTCGCCGCGTTCAAAGCACCGCGCAGGGTGCGCGTCGTCCCGACCGTGGGCCGCTCCCCCAGCGGCAAGCTCGACTACCGACGACACGCCAGGGAAACGGCCGAGTGGCTGGCGAACGCCGGACACGGGACGACGGATCAGCCTTGAGCACCGGCGGCCCCGGGCCGCGCCCAGCCAGCCATGACGCGATCGTCGTCGGCGCAGGACCGAACGGGCTCGTGGCGGCGAACGTGCTCGCCGACGCGGGGTGGAGGGTGCTCGTCGTCGAGGAGCAGCCGATTCCCGGTGGCGCCGTCGCGAGCGCGCCATACCTCGGCTCGGACCTGCGCGCCGACGTCTGCAGCGCGTTCTACCCGCTCGCGGCCGCGTCGCCGGCGTTCGCGTCGATGCACCTAGAGGAGCACGGGCTCGAGTGGTGCCACGCGCCAGTGGTCCTCGCGAACCCACTCCCCAGTGAGGACGCAGCCGTGCTCCACCGGGATCCCGCGGAGACCGTCGAAAGGCTCGAGACCGCGACGCCGGGCGACGGGATCGCGTGGAGCCGCTTGTTCGGTCTGTACACCGCCGCGTCTCCGGCCCTCATGGACGCCCTCTGCACGCCGCTTCCCCCGCTCCGTCCCGCTGCGGCGCTGCGGCGCGCCCTCGGGTCGGCGGGGCTCCTGCGTTTCGCCCGGCTGGCACTTCTCAGCTCACGCCGGCTCGGGGAGGAGGAGTTCTCGGGGCCCCACGGGCGCGTCCTGGTCGCGGGGTGCGCGGCGCACAGCGATCTCGGTCCGGAGGCCGCCGGAGGTGGCTTCTTCGGGTGGTTCCTCGCCATGCTCGGACAGGCGAACGGGTTCCCGGTTCCGCGCGGGGGGGCTGCCGAGCTCGCCGGCGCCCTGGTTCGCCGGCTCGAGTCTCGCGGAGGCGAGCTGGTCTGCGACGAGCGTGTCGTCGGCATCTCGGTGCAGCGGGGGCGCGCGAGGGGCGTGGAGACGGCGTCCGGAGGCCGGTACCGCGCCCGCCGGGCGGTGCTCGCAGACGTGACGGCGCCAGCGCTGTACTGCGACCTGCTCGACGGGCGGCTGCTCCCCCGGCGTGTCCCCGAGGACATCCGGCGGTTCCACTGGGACCATGCGACCGTGAAGGTGGACTGGCGGGTGCGCGACGGAATCCCATGGGTGACGCCCGAGGTGTGCCGAGCCGGCACGGTCCACCTCAGCCACGGCGTCGACGACCTGACGAGGTCCAGCGCGGAGCTCGCCATGGGGACGGTCCCTGCGCACCCCTTCGTCCTCTTGGGCCAACCGGCCGTCGCGGACGCGACGCGGGCGAGCGGCGACCACGTACCGATCTGGGCGTACGGGCACGTGCCGCGACAGGTGCGCGCCGATCCCCACGGGGTCCTGCGGGGCATCTGGGACGAGGCGGAGCTCGCGGCGTTCGCGGATCGGATCGAGGCTCGCATCGAAGCCCACGCTCCGGGCTTCCGCGGGCGCATCGTGGCGCGGCATGTCATGGGGCCCCTCGAGCTCTTCGCCCACGACGCCAATCTCGTCACCGGCGCGATCAACGGCGGCACCGCGTCGCTCCACCAACAACTCTTCCTCCGGCCCACCCCCGGGCTCGGCCGGCCGGAGACGCCGGTCGCGGGCCTGTACCTCGCGTCATCCTCGGCGCACCCCGGGGGCGGCGTCCACGGCGCCTGCGGCTGGAACGCCGCGCGCGCGGCGCTGCGCTCCGCGAGCGGCGCCGGCAGGGCGACTGGCCGCGGCCTCGTCATGCTCCAGCGCCACCTCGCCAAGTAGCGCACGCTTCACCGGCCACCACTCGGTTGTCGCGGGAGTTTCAGGTCGGCGAAACCGGGGAACGAAGTTCGACCACACGCCCAACCTGGCCAGGAGGACGGCGCACCGCGAGTGCTCTGCCGCATGCGGCAGAGCACTCGCCGCGTCCGGCACGGGACCGGCGTTGCAGCGACGCCCACGTCGAAGGACCAGCATGCAGCGCATCCCGCAGGGGTACAGCGCGGACATGACCACCACGCCCTCCTCGCACCCCGCTCGCGCGCATCTCACCATCCTCGATCCGATCGTCGGCGCGGAGAGGCGGGGCGTGCCTATACCGGGGGGTCGGGTTCCGGCAGTCGTACCCGGAGCCGCGACCGCACGGGCCGATCATCTGCAGTCAACGGCCGATCTACAGGGGGCCCCGCCAGGTGCCCAGGCCGCAGACCTCCCGGGTCAGCCGGTCTCTTCGAGCGTCTGCGCGGGCGCCTCGTCGGCGAC
>DAIRCY010000039.1:8601-11927 GCA_036796435.1 Acidimicrobiales bacterium | reverse complement strand
GCCGGTCTCTCGCAGGCGGCGGGGGTGGTTCGAGGCGAATCCCGGGTGCTTCGGGCGCGCGGTGATGTTCGCATCGGGGGCGGGAGCGGCCTCAGCGAGCGCAGCCGGGTGGGTCGCGTGGCGGGCGTGGAAGTCCGGTTCGCTCCGGCGGGCATGGATGGCCATCCGGCTCACGAAATGGGCGGTCCGTCGTTATCGCCGCATGAGGGGCCGGCTGGGGCGCTGAGCCGGCCGGGGCTGGGGCGCTGAGCCGGCCGGGGATCAGCCGGCCTTCCGACCCTCGTTCATCGCCGGCTCTCCCCCGGCATCCTCTGAGGGTGTCCCTTCCTGGTGCTCCTCGGTCTCGGCGATCGCTCGTAGCGTGGACAGGTTCGCGATCGAGAAGGGGAGCGGCAGCCAGAAGCTCAGGAACCGCAGCGCGAAGATGCCGGCGATCGCGGCGCCCCACGGCGCGCCGCTGTACCAGATCGTGACAGGCAGGCAGAGCATCAGGATCCCGGCGCCGGCGAGCGGGCCCGTTCGGCGGGTGAACACAGCTCCGGTCAGGAACCCGAGAGCGAACGACGCGCCGTTCATGTGGAACCCGAACATCGCGAGCCCGCACCACGCGGCGCCGAGCTCGGCCAACCAGAAGACGAGCATGCCCGCCGGTCCCCACACGTCCTCACGAGGGTGACGGAACATCCGATGGATCAGGTGGATGCTGTCGAGGAAGATGCCGAGCTTCTCCCTCCAGCCCGACTTCTCCTGGAACCTCGCTCGGTACCGCTCGGCGAGCCAAAAGGCGAGCAACATTCCCGGGATGGGGATGACGGCCCAGGGATACTGGAAATCCAACGGGGGCTTCGGCCGGGCAATGAGCAGCGCGGAGGCGCCCGCGGCGGTCCCGATGATCCCCAGCGCCCCGTGCTCGAGCCCGCCGAGCACCGAGACCCGCGTCTTCGCCTCGCGCTCGGAAGCCCCGGCGCCCTGCAGCGCGTACTGGTCCATCTTGGCGCCGCCGTGCGCGAAGAATCCTCCGAACCCGGCGACGACCAGCGCCAGCAGGTCCCGCTTGGGCAGGTCGGGGCCGTCCTCGGTGCGGTACGTCTGCATGTAGGCGAAGTAGTAGCCGACGAACGAGAGCGCGATCCCGGCCGTGATGGGCAGGATCCAGATCGGTGTAAACCGTCCGAGTGCGACGTCGACGGCATGGAAGCCCGCAACGTACGAGAGCCCGACGGCCGCGATCACGTCCAGCGCGAACGCCAGCAGTACCAGGCCTGCGACCTCGGCCGCACGGCGCCGCACGAAGCTGATGGAGAGCGACCTCATGACGTCCAGTGGGCATACCCTTCGCAAGGACGTCCAACCCTTCGGGGCCGCTCGATCGTGTCAGTCGTGCTCCGCGGGGCCGAGGACCACGTCCGGCGTCGCGACCGGCCTCTCGTCCCCTTCCGGTTCGAAGGCTTCGACGGTCGCGACGTAGACGCGCGTCTCGTTGAGACGCACGCGGGCGGGCTGGCGCATCCGACGACGCTCGGGGGTCTTCTGCAGGTCCTTGCACACTCGATAGGTGATGAGGCCGATGATCGGTGGCACTCCGATGGTCGCGATGCGGAACGCCCAGACGGTCTGGTTCAGCGACATCCGGAAGAAGTTCGCGATGACGTCGTCGCCACTGGCGATGAAAAGAACGAAGTAGAAGCTGAAGAACGCGGCCCCGACGGCCGTGTGGATGGGTCGGTTCCTCGGTGCGACGAGGAGGTGGTGTGTGACGTCGTCCCTCATGAAGCGCCCCTCCACCCACGGCCACGCGTAGAGGATGAGGAACGTGAAAGTCGGGAACAGGACGACCGGACCGAAGATCATCCACGGGACCGTGTGACCCCAGCCGGTCCACTCCCAGTTCGGCGTGATCCGAAGCGCCCCCTCGAGCCACGTGATGTACCAGTCCGGCTGCGCGGCATAGACGCCGACCGGGGGCTGGTAGGGCCCGTAGATCCACACAGGCTCGATCTGCGCGATGCCGCCCATGAGCACGAGCCCGCCCACGACCATGAGGAAGAGACCGGTCGTCTTCGCGGTGAACACCGGCCACAGCGGATCTCCGACGACGTTGTCCTCCTTCCTTCCCTTGCCCGGCCACTGCGTGTGGTCCTGGTGGTAGATCAAGAAGAGATGAAATGCGAGTAGTCCCGCGATCGCGATCGGGACGATGAGGACGTGGCTGATGTAGAAGCGGTGGATCCAGTAGGTCCCCGGGTACTGGCCACCCCAGATGAACGTGGCGAGATACGAACCGACGAACGGGATCGATTCGCAGATCGAGTAGCCGATCCGGAGCCCGGACCCGGAGAGATTGTCCCCGAGCATCGAGTACCCGATGTAGCCGTTCGCGATCGCGAGCCAGAGCATCGTGACGCCGATGCACCAGTTCGTTTCGCGCGGACGCCGGTATGCGCTCGTGAAGAAGATCCGGCAGCAGTGGATGACGATGGCGCCGATGAAGACCTCCGCGGCCCAGTGGTGCACCTGGCGCATCAGCAGGCCCATCCGGAACTTGAACGAGATGTTCAGCACGGACTGGTAGGCCTCGGACATCTTGACCCCGTCGAGCGGCTTGTAGATCCCGTGATAGACGACCTCCCGCACCGAGTCCGTGTAGAAGAGCGCGAGCCAGATCCCGGTCGCCACGAGCAGCACGAACGAGTACATGGCGATCTCCCCGAGGAAGAACGACCAGTGGTCGGGGAAGATGTGGTTCAAGAATTTGGCGCCGTTCTTAGCGAGGCCGAACCGCTTGTCGAGGCCCACCACGGTCCGCTTGGTGATGTGGCGGGGCGTGCCGATCCGTGACTCCACCTCGTACTTGGCCCGCTCGACCGGTCGCGGGCGGTGCCGGTCGATCTCGCGCCACAGCAGGTCTCTCAGCGCCATGCGCCGCCCCTTCCGAGGCGCCGCACCAGCTCCAGACATCTCGCCACGCCGCCGAGCTCCTCGACGAGCCCGGCGACGACGAGAGCGACCGCACAAGCGGTTGCGACCCTTGCGGCCCGGGCGAGCCTCCGTCCGAACGGCGCGTGCCCAGCCGTCGAGAATCCGGCCGCGGCGGAGATCCCCACGATGAGCGGATAGCTCCTGATGTCGAGTCCTCTGCGGTGACCGGGGCGCATCTGCGTCGTCACCGGGTGCGGGACCCCGGTCGCGGTCACCGGGTGCGAGATGGCACTCGCCTTCCCCGCCACCTGTTCGACCGTGCGGACCGGCTTGACCCTGGCGGCCTTTGGCGGGCCCAGCACTGTCCCGCTGCCGCGGCGCGCGCGATGGTGCGGCGGGGGGGGGGG
>DAIRCY010000039.1:1630-8591 GCA_036796435.1 Acidimicrobiales bacterium | reverse complement strand
CGAGCTGCTGGGCGGGCCGGCTCGTGATCCTGTCGCGGATCCTGTCGACTGCGCCCGCAAGCGGAGCGCAAACATGCAGCGCGACCGCGCTCGACGGGCCGAGCGGATGAGGGCGCGTCGGGCCGTGGCGCATCGCCCGGTCCACCCTCGCTCCGAGCGATCGGCGGGCGGGCTCGGGGATCTGCTCGCTGACGCGCTCGAAGACCTCCTCTTCGAAGGAGACGTGTTCGCGCAGCAGCGCCGCGGCGCGCTCGACGAGCGTCTCGAACCGGGAGGCGTCCCGCTTTTCCGCCCGGCGCAACTCCTCGAGAGCGCGCCTGCCCTCACGCTCCTGTGCACGGGCCAGCTGCGCGATGCTTGGGCCCGCGTCGACACCATCGGCGACGGCCGGCCAGAAGATCTCCTCTTCGGCCGCCTCGTGTGCCGAGAGGATCGCGACGAGCGCGTCGACGATCGAGATGCGCTTGGCGACATCGGCGGCGGAGCCGCCGGCCTCGAGGGTGGGCGTCGACTCGAGCTCGACGAGCAGGGCGAGGACCTCGCCGTGCGCTCGCCTGAGCACGGCGACGACGTCTTCGTCTCCTCGGCCCTTCGTCTGTTCCTGGTCCGGCGCCATCCACTGCCTGCCCGAGCCGAGCCACCGTTCCGGCTCTTCGTCTGTCCTCCATCACGACCGCCACCGCCGTGCCCCGGAGCCCAGCGGAGCCCGGGCTCCGCAAGGGAGGTGGCGGCGGACTCACGCATACCCACGAGGAGAGCTCGCAACCCGTTGCCGATTGGAAACGATGGGGGTCCTCGATGCGGCCCGCAGCATGGGCGCGGCGCTCGGCCACTCCGACGCGAAGAAGAGGCGCTCGACGCCGGGTGGGGCCGCCGCACCCGGGCAACCGAACATCTCTTTTCCCATCATGTCGTGCACGTTTCGCGGGTGCAAAGGCGGGTACCGATGGCTCGTCGCTCACCCACGCTGCGGCGACGCGGTCACGCCTCCGACTCGACAGGAAGGTCCCGACTCGAGGTGCCGTTCAGTCGACTGTTCAACCAGGTGTTCACCGTCGAGTCCGGCATCGCTTCAGCGGTCGCACTGGTCGTGGTGTCGATCCTCGTGTTCGCGTGCGTGCGATACCGCGCCCGCCCTGGATCGGAGCGCGAGCCGTCACATCGCCATGAATGGTCGGTCGTCGAGGGTGCGTACGTCCTCGCCGTTCTGGCAGTGGCGGTCTTCTTGGTGTGGCTCAGCCTCACCAACATGTTCAGGGAGCAGAACGCGAGCGACCGCAAGCCGGCGCTCACGGTGCTCGTCACCGGGTTCCAGTGGTGCTGGCGGTTCACCTACCTCCATCACGGCGCAACCGTGCAGGGCACGTGCGAGCGCGGTACCAAGCTCCAGAACCTGCCGACGCTCGTCCTGCCGAGGAACGAGCCCGTCCGCTTCGACATCACCTCCAACGACGTGATCCACGAGTTCTGGCTTCCCTACGACGACATGAAGTGGGAGGCCTTCCCCAACCACATCACCTCCTACACGGCAAGCTTCCCAACCGATGGCCGGTGGCTCGGCCACTGTTCCGAGTTCTGCGGGCTCTTCCACGCCAACATGCTCTTCTGGGTGAAGGTCGAGTCGCCCGGCGCCTACCGGAGCTGGCTCGCCGCGCACCACGGGTTCCACGTGGTGTGACCGAGCTCGCCGAACTCCCCGCCGTCGTCCCGGCCACCGCGGAGCAGTTGCTCCCCCGCTCCGGCGCGGTCGGGTGGCTCACGACGACGGACCACAAGCGCATCGGGTTGCTCACGATGGGGACGTCGCTCGTCCTCTTCCTCGTGTTCGGCGCAATGGCGCTGCTCATGAGGACGCAGCTCGCGCTCCCGAACCAGAACCTCGTCACAAAGCAGCTCTACAACGAGCTGTTCACCCTTCACGGCTCGGGAATGATCGTGCTCGTCGTCACGCCGCTCGCCATCGGCATCGGCGTCTACCTCGTGCCCCTCCAGATCGGTGCGCCGGTGATCGCCGCCGCGAAGACGTGCATCTTCTCGTACTGGCTGTACGTCTTCGGGGCGGTGATGATCGTCATGTCCACGATCACCGCGAACCCCCCCAACGACGGTTGGTACTCGTACACGCCCCTCTCCACGAGCCGCTACTCCCCCGGCTACGGCATGGACATGTGGATCTTCGGGATGATGCTCGGGGTCTTCGCGATGATGCTCATGTCGGGCTGCGTCCTGTGGACCGCCCTGCGCTTGCGGGCCCCGGGCATGCGGCTGACCAAGATGCCGGTCTTCACCTGGTCCGAGGTCGTGACCTGCTTGATGTCGGTCGCCTCGTTCCCCGCGCTCGTCGGCGCCATGGGACTGATCTCAGTGGGCCGGGTCGACCCGAGTCTGTTCTCCCACGACTACTGGGACATGGCCTACCAGTTCATGTTCTGGTTCTACGGCCACCCGGTCGTCTACGTCATGTTCTTCCCGTTCGTCGGGTGCGTCGCGACAGTGCTCGCGGCCTTCGCGCAGAAGCCGTACTTCGGCTACCACTTCACGATCTTCGCGTTGCTGGCTTTCTCCGTGGGCTCGATGACCGTCTACGGCCACCACCTGTTCACGACCCAGCAGTCCGACAACACCTACTTCTCCTTGTCGTCGATCATGCTCGCGGTGCCTGCAGGCGTCGAGTACTTCGGCTTCCTCGCGACCCTGATGCGGGGAAGGATCCTCTTCCGGACGCCCATGCTCTTCGCGCTCGCGTTCATCCCCCAATTCCTCATCGGTGGCCTCACGGGCATCATGATCGCGACCCCGGTCCTCGACTATCAGTTCCACGGGACCTACTTCATCGTCGCCCACTTCCACTACACGTTGTTCGCTGGGAGCGTGTTCGGCGCCTTCGCAGGCATCTACTACTGGTTCCCGAAGGCGACGGGCCGTGTGCTCGACGAAAAGCTCGGGAAGCTGAACTTCGTCCTCATGGTCATCGGGACCAACGTGACGTTCCTCCCGATGTTCGCCCAGGGCTACGACGGCCTGCCCAGGCGGGTGCAGACCTATCCGGCGCACCTCGTCGGCAACCTGACGCTGATCTCCACCGCCGGAGCCGGGGTGCTCGCGCTCGGGGTGATCGTCTTCGTCTTGAACGTGGCGAAGTCGCTGATCGTCCGCACCCCGGCCGGAGTCGACCCCTGGGGAGTGGGACAGACGCTCGAGTGGTGCACGTCGTCCCCGCCGCCGCTGTTCAACTACGACGAGCTGTATCCGATCCCGAGGATCAAGAGCTTCTTCCCACTTCTCCAGCTCCGATGGGATGCCGAGGTCTCCGGCGAGACGCGGGCCGGCGAGATGGCGAGCGGCACCGTGCCGTCCGCAGATGGGCATGAGTCCTAGCGGAGACGCCGTGACACCCGTGGACGAAGCACCTGAGGAGGCTGCAAGAAAGCTCCCCGGCCCCATCGACTGGCTGGTCGGGCGAGTCACGGGCCGCGACGGCCACTCCGGCGCGCTGATACCGGCGGGATGGGCCGCCTACAACGCGCTCTGGCTGGCCGTCGAAGGCGGGCTCGACGTCAGCCGGAAAGGTGGCGTCGGCGTGAACTGGCCGATCTGGTTGTACAGCGGCGCGATCGCAATCACCGTCCTGTTCGCCTTCTTCATCGTCATCTCACGCTGGCGCCACCCGCTCGAACCTCGTAGCCACCCGGTGTCGCTGCGCGGGGACGCGGGACTCTGCGGGGCGATGGGCGTCTTCTTCGGCGGGCTGGCGGTGGTGTTCGGGTCGTGGTGGGCGCCCTTCTCGCTCGTCATGTTGGTCATGGCCGTCTGGCTGTTCGTCAAGGACGCGAGCTCGCGGCACCGCCATCCGAAGGCGTCGGGATAGGGAGCACGAAGCCCTCCCGCGCGTTCCCACGCCGGGCGTCCGCGATGCACCACTGCACGAGAAGGACCGCGAGCGCCACACCGCTCGTGAACATGCTTGCCAGCCACAAGAGAAGGCCGGCCGCGTGGGTCGAGGCGAGCGTCTCGCCGGCGGCAAGCGGCCGCGGCCAGAGCGCGAGCGAGAGGCCCACCGCCGTCTCGACAGGCATGCCGGCGATGACGGCCACCAGGCGAAACGTGAATGAGCGACGGGTCCCTTCGGGGCCGGCACCGACGAGGCCCACCCAGAACAGCAGGCCGACCGCGACGAAGCCCACCTGCGTGACGTCCAGCAGCGCGGGGTCGCGGAGGCTCGCGGCGTAGGCCGACGTGAGGAAGTAGGCGGCCATCGAGCCGTAGTAGAGCGGCCAGGACCCGACGCCCGACGCGGCGCGCCCCGCAGAAGAGAGGAAGCCGGGCGGGCGGGCCGCGCCTGTGGCACGAGCCCGCCTCGCCGCCTTCGCCGGGGCATCGCGTTGCCGCCGCCTCGGAACCACCCGGCCCGGCCGCCCGAGGGCGAGCAGCGGTGGTGCGACCATCATCAGGACGACGTGCTGGCCGACGTCCACCGACGGCAGCAGGTACTGGGCGCCGGCATAGCCGGACCCGATCGCGACGTAGAGCAAGAGAAGTCCGAGGAAGAACGATGCCGCCGCCCACTGCGCCGAGCGGTCCCGGGCTCCGTCACGTCGCAGGCCGCTCAGGTAGAAAAGCGCGACGACACCGAGGACCGCGTCCACGCACAGTGCGAAGGGGTCCGACCTCGGCTGGGCGACGAGCGCGTGCCAGGTCAAGCTCGCCGGGCCCGCGAAGGGAAGCCCCGAGGACCGCACCGCCGCTCGGTACCCTGCGGCTCTGGCAGGGAAACGGTGCCGCGCGCGCTGCGCTCGAGCGGGTAGACCACCGGTGTGGCCTCCGAAGAACCAAAGTCGCCCTCCTCGGCTTGGGTCGAGCTCTTCGCGGAGGAGCTCGGCGTCGCGCCCCCCGACACTCGAGAGATCGAGGACCTGCTCGCCGTCGCCGGTGTGGCAGCCCACGCCTCGGAGCGGACCGCCGCCCCTATCTCGACGTGGCTGGTCGGGAAAGCCCGGATGTCGCCGCGAGACGCCAGGGACGCGGCCGCGCGTGTCGCGGCGAGGCTCGGGACCGGACAGTGAACAGTGGCCCGGCCGCGGTGACAGGGCGGACCGGCACCGCCCATCGCGCCGCTCCGACCGAGCAGGTGATGGTCACCGTCCTCTCGCCCGGCGGCCGCGCGCAGGGTCCGGACGACGTCGTGGGCGAGGAACCCATGGAGATCCGCCTCGCCGGCCGCGACGGGACGCCCGAGCCTGTCGCCGTCACCATGCGCACCCCGGGGCACGACTTCGAGCTGGCCGTCGGCTTCCTCCTCGGCGAGGGCCTCCTCGCCGGGCAGTCCGACCTCCGCACCGTCAAGTACTGCGAGCTTCCCGAGGGCGACCCGCAGGCCTTCAACGTCGTCACGGTGACGACGAGCACGCCCGCGAAGGTGGGCAAGCGGCGTCGAGAGGTCGCCGTGAGCGCGAGCTGCGGGGTCTGCGGGACGGCGACGCTGGACGAGCTCAAGGGCCGGTGTCCGCCGATCCCGCGGGGCGGGCAGATAGGCGCGGGACTCCTCGTCTCGCTGCCCGAGCGGCTCCGGCAGCGCCAGCGCGTGTTCGCCGCCACCGGCGGGGTCCACGCGGCGGGCCTCTTCGACTCGTCGGGCTCGGCGTTGGCGGTGCGGGAGGACGTCGGCCGGCACAACGCGGTGGACAAGCTGGTGGGCTGGGCGGCGATGAACCGCCGACTGCCGCTCTCCGACGCCGTGCTCGTGGTCTCCGGCCGCGTCAGCTACGAGATCGTCCAGAAGGCGGCAGTCGCCGGGATCCCCGTGCTCGTCGCCGTCTCGGCGCCGTCCAGCCTCGCCGTCGCGACGGCCCGGGCGCTCGACATGACCCTCGCGGGCTTCGTCCGAGACGGCCGCGCGAACATCTATGCAGGAGCGTGGCGCGTGGAAGGGACACCAGATGACGGGCGGTGACCAGACCCAGCAGCCCCAGAGCGACCAGGAGTTCACCCATCTCGACACCGCGGGGCGCGCCCGGATGGTGGACGTGACCGCGAAGGCCGTGACCGAGCGGCATGCGATCGCCCGCTGCGTCGTCCGCGCCACGCCCGGCGCCATGGAAGCCGCCGCCAAGGACGAGGACTTCGGTCCTTTCGCCAGGGCCGCCGGGATCCACGCCGCCAAACGAGCTGCTTCCCTCGTCCCCCTGTGCCACCCGCTCCCCCTCGACGACGTGGACATTCGCGTCGACGTCGACACGGAGCACGGCGTCGCCACGGTGCGGGCGTCCACCAGCGTCGTCGCAAGGACCGGGATCGAGATCGAGGCCCTGGCCGCGTGCGGCTTCGCAGGCCTCACGCTGTTGATGGCGGTGCGGAACTACGACCCGCACGCGACGCTCACCACACTCGGGTTGTGGCACAAGTCCGGTGGCCGATCGGGCACCTGGCAGCGGTCGGAGAGCGGGGACCCGCCCAGGGGCTGACCGCGCCGATCAGGGCCGGAAGCGCGTCGGGCCCGTCCAGCTGTCCCCTGCATCGGTGGAGCGCCACAGCTGCACGGCCTGCGTTGTGTGCGCCGTCGTCGCCGACGAGAGCAGGAGCGCGCCGCCCGTCCGGGAGGCGGCGAATTGGAGGAGGATCCACCGCCCGTGAATCCCCTTCGGGCCGACGTTCTGGAAAGTCTTGCCGCCGTCGCCCGTCCGGAGCAGCTCATGGCCCGTGCCCGTCGCCAGCACCATCGCCGCGGGCCCCGTCGGCGAGATCGCGACTGTCGACGACAGCACCGCCGGGACGGTCACCGGCGTCCAGACGGCGCCCCCGTCGACACTGCGGTGGAGCGTCGGTGCCTTCCCGGCGCAGACGGCCCACAGCGAGGTCGCGGAGGCCGCCGCGACCGTCGCAGGGGAAGCCGGGCACGGCGCCGAGCGCGCCACGAAGCGAACGCCCCGGTCGGTCGAGGCCCACAAACGGGAACCCGCCGCTG
>DAIRCY010000039.1:904-1620 GCA_036796435.1 Acidimicrobiales bacterium | reverse complement strand
TTCCGAGCGCGATCGGGATCATGCGGTCGGCAACCGCCGCTGCCGAGCCGCTCGGCACAGCCGAGACAAACACGGACGTCGATTCTGCGGTCATGCTCACCGCAGGCGTCGACGATGTGAACGGGAGCCGCAGCGCCGCCCATCGCCCCGTCGACGTGTCGAAGCGGTGGAGGGCCAGATGGTCGCAGCCCTGCGGGGTGCAGCTTCCCGTCATCGCATAGACGTCCCGCCCCGCGCGCGTGAGTGCGACGACGCCGTGGAGCCCCGTCTTCCGCCAGCGCGCTCCGCCGTCGCGGGTGATCCACAGCGGCGCAGCGGACCGGCGCGCGAGCGAGGCTGAGGCTGTCCCGCCGCCGCCCGGTGTCGTGGACTCGGTGGTCGGGGACGCCGGTGTGCCTGTCGCCGTGGAGGTCCGCCCGTTCACAGATTCGAAGGCGAACCCGACGAAGGGGCTGGCGAACCGGACGCTGTCGACGAGCGCCGTGCCCTTCTTCCCGCCAGGTGTGGTCGTGGCGCTCGACGAGGAAGGCGATGAAGTCGTCGTGGAGCCATGGGTTGTCCCCCCGGCTGTTGTCGGGGCAGGAGTGGTCGAAGTGGTGGTGGTCGTTGTCTGCGCCGTCCCGGGCGGTGTCGACGGTGTCGACTTCGGGCTCGACGGTGTTGATGTCGCCCCCTGGCGTGCGACGCTCATTGTGACCGGCGCCGGTGGCGGAGGG
>DAIRCY010000039.1:0-881 GCA_036796435.1 Acidimicrobiales bacterium | reverse complement strand
CGACCACGGGACAGAGTCGATGCCCGCACGGCGCCGTGCCGAGCAGCCAGAACTCCCTGGGCGAGACCTCGCTGTAGGACACCGGCTCGAAGCCGCGGGGAACCGCGGTGCCCTTGGGCGAACGGCCCTTTGCCGCCGGCCGAGAGGTGGTGGTCGACGAAGGCGCCCCGGTGGTCGTCGTCGTCGACTTCGGTTGGGTCGTGGTGGTCGACGTCGGCCGGGTGGTGGTGGTGGTGGTGGTGGTCGACTTCGGCCGGGTGGTGGTGGTGGTCGACTTCGGCCGGGTGGTGGTCGTGGTTGTGACCGGGGTTGCCGTCGAGGGCGGCGCGCTTGTTGTCGGCGCTGTCCGCTGGATCGGCGGGGCGGCCGAACCCGGTGTCGCGCCGCCCGAGCACGCTGCACACAGAAGGGGCACAGCGCCCACCAGGGCTGCGATCGCGGCGCGCCGGCCCAGAGGTCGTCCCCGCATCACGTTGGTCCTACCCCTGCATGGCCAGGTGCAGTCGGGTGGGGCCGGAACCTTGCGGCCGCCCTCGGACCGCCTGGCGGCGGCCGCGAAATTACCTGCTGGTAACCTCTGAGCACGAAGTCCGGCAGGAACCGGGATAGCAAAGCGAGGGAATGGGAAAGGCACGCCCATCGCCGAATGCCCTCCGCCCTGCGCTGCCTCCGCCTGCGCACCCCCGATTCAGTGGGCGGACTGCACAACAGGTCTCGCCACAGACAAAAAAACAGACAGAAACAGAGAAAGAAACAGAGAAGAGGTGCCCAATGCCCGAAGCCGTGATCGTCGCCGCCTCCCGCACGCCCATCGGACGAGCGGGCAAGGGGTCCCTCGTCGACTGCAGACCTGACGATCTCACCGCACACGTCGTGAAGGC
>DAIRCY010000038.1:10141-23174 GCA_036796435.1 Acidimicrobiales bacterium | reverse complement strand
CGGTCGCGTGGATGTCGGGCAGACGCGAGAGGAGCTCGCGCCACATGACGGCGATCTCGCGACGTGCGAGCCGTGCGCCGAGGCAGACGTGCGGGCCGGCCGCCCCGAAACCGATGTGGGGGTTCGGTGTGCGCCGGACGTCGAACTCGAAAGGCCGCTCGAAGACCGCCTCGTCGCGGTTGGCCGAGCGGTAGAAGAGGAGGACCTTCTCCCCGGCATCGAGCTGCTGGCCACCCACCTCGACGGGGAAGGCGACGGTCCGGCGCATCCAGGTGACCGGGGACACCCACCGCACGACCTCGTCGACCGCGGTCGGGGTCACGAGGTCGAGATCCTCCTGCCAGGCGGAGCGTGCCTCGGGGTGCTCGGTGAGGAGCCACAGGGTGTGGGCGATGGCGTTTCGCGTCGTCTCGTTGCCGGCGACCACGAGCAGCACGAAGAACGAGGCGAGCTCCTGGTGGGTGAGCGACTCGCCGTCGACGTTGGTCGTGACGAGCGCCGTGGTGAGGTCGTCCTCGGGATGCGCGAGGCGCGCCTCTGCGAGGGTGTGCATGAGCGCAGTGAGCTCGGCGCCCGCCCCGAGGAAGGCGTCGATCGGGTCGACGCCCTCGGGGACGTACTCGGGGTCCCCCTCCGACAGGATGACGTTCGAGCAGCGGAAGACCGCGTCGCGGCCCTCGTGCGGGATGCCCATCAGGTCGCAGATCACCCCGAGCGGCAGCGGTGCCGCGACGTCCGTCACGAAGTCGCCGCTCCCCTTCTCGCCGATCTCGTCCACGATGGCGCGGGCCCGGTCCCGTACCTGGGCTTCGAGCGCGGCCACCCGGTTGGGCGAGAACGCGGTCCCGACGATCCGCCGCAGACGGGCGTGGCGCGGGTTGTCCGTCGAGATCATGCCGCTGAAGTACTCGACCATCTCTTCGGGCAGGTCGATGACGCTCACCGCCCCCTGTCCGGAGCGGAAGACCTCCGGGTGGCGGCTCGCATGGACGACGTCGGCGTACCGGGTGAGCGCCCAGTAGCCGGCACCTGGCGGCGGCATGTGGGGCGAGCGGTCGCGCAGGTCCCGCTCGGCGAAGTGGGCGACCGGCCGCTCACGGCGGAGCGTCGCGAAGGCGGCGTCGATCTCCTCGGGTGGCCGCGCCCAGAACTCAAGGTCCGAAAGGTCGATCTCCTCGAGTCCCACGCTCCCGGGCGCCTGCACCGCCCTCAGGCTACGGCGTCGGGCTCCGGCGGTTCCGGTGGGGTCCGCCGGGCCGAGCCGTGGTCGCACAACCGAGCAGCGGCGCGCTCAGGCCCCGCCGTCGTGCTCGAAGCCGATGAGCCAGTGGACCCCGTAGCGGTCGACGACCTGTCCGTCCGACGCGCCCCACGGGCGCACTTGCAGGTCGTCCACGATCCGGCCACCCTCTGCGAGCTTCGAGAACCACCGGGTGAGCGTCGCCGCATCGGCGGTGCCGAGGAGGGAGAGCATCATCCCTTCGCAGTGGAGCGGCCTTTCGTCGCCGGCGACGTCAGCGCCGGCGAGGCTGACCGCACCGCCGGTCAAACCTCCGTGGGCGATGGCGTCGGCGGGCCCGTCGGTCCGGCCGAACTCCTCGAAGGTGTGGAGCTGCGCGGCGCCCCCGAACACCTCGGCGTAGAAGGTGAGCGCCTCTCGGGCGGTCCCGGCGAAATGGAGGTACGGCGTCGGCGGCGTCGGTCCTGACATGGTGCCCCCCTCTTTCCGACAGATCTTCGCGCCGGCGGGTGGAGGAGCTCAAGGAGCGAGGAGATCGTCCAACCTCGTAACTCGATCTTCCGACGCACGATGCCCGTCGCGCCGTGGAGCCGGACGGCATCAGCTTGGGTCGTGGGCGCGATGGCACGCCGGCGCGCTACGGGGAGCCGTCTTTGCGTAAGGAGCTCTGCGACGAAGTACGCCTTGGCCGCCACGTAGACGTCCATGTTCCCTTGCGCGAGCTCCACGTTGACGCGCTTGAGCTCCGCGTAGCGGTGGCGCGCGTCGGGGTTGCCGCGGAGCAGGTCGCGAAGGAGCACGTGATCGAGGTGCGCCCTGCTCGCCTCGACGACGAGGTAGAGGTGGTGCGCCGGCAGCTCACGCTCGTCACCGGCGATGACTTCCACGTAACCGCTGGTCTCCTAGGGTCCTTCCCCGTCGCCCCTGCGAAGGTCGAGCCGGTTTGGCCCGCTCTGCGGAAGCTGGCAACGCAGCTGCGGGAGGAGCAGCCCAAGCACCCCATCGTGACGAGGTACGCAGGCAAGGAGATGGGGAACTACGACATGCTCCGGTGTCGGCACATCACGGACCAAGCAGACCGTCTGGTGCTCTACGCCCTCGGTCTCATTGACCTCTGGCCCGCCGTACTCCTCGCCGACGACCATCTGCTCAAAGTCACCGGGGAGCGCCCCGGGACTGAACGCACGTGGCCCTTCTCGTGGAATCCTGGAGAGTGACCGATGGGACTAGGACGTGCCGACGGCTCGATCGTGCGACATCCACTGGCAAGGTCGTGATGAGGGTCCGCCGACGGCCGCCATAAATCGGCTCTGAACTGGGACTTTGGAGAATTGGCCTGGCAGCCCCAACGGGGTTCGAACCCGTGTCTCCACCTTGAGAGGGTGGTGTCCTAGGCCTCTAGACGATGGGGCCGAGCGCAGGAGCGCCCTGACGCGCCTGCACAGCTCGGGGGGGAGGACTCGAACCCCCAATAACAGGGCCAGAACCTGTCGTGTTGCCGATTACACCACCCCCGAATGGGCTCAGTCAGGTTAGCCGAACCCAGGTGCTGCGGCAGCGGGGCGTGCGCCCGCAAAAGCCATCTCGCCGATGCCGTGCAGGTGGCTGAAGCCGACGATCCGGCCGAGGGCCACCGCCGCGGCTGTGCTCAGGAAGTACGGGATCACCGAGGCGCCGTGGATCGGCGAGGTCTGGGTGGGCGTGGGGTGGGGCGTCAGCCCGACGGCCGTGGCATCCGCCATTGACCGTGCTTCGTGGAAGGGATCGGTCACGATGAGGACGTCGGTGTCGCCCTTGGGGCGCAGCACGCCCGCGGCGAGCGCCAGGTTTGTCCAGGTGTTCCTGCCCCCGACCTCCAGGATGTCGGCGGATGGCACGCCCTTGCTCACGAGCGACGCCCTGCACGCCTGGGCTTCGGTGTAGTGGTCGGCGGGCTCCTTGTAGCCGGTGCAGACGATCAGGTGGGCGTACGTCTGCGTGAACAACAGGTACGCCTGGTTGATGCGGGCCTGCAGATCCGGGGACGGCACCCCGTTGTACTGCGCGGAGCCCATCACCACGATCGCCTGCGCCTGCACCGGGTCGTAGTGGCGCGAGGTCAGCCAGACCTGGACGAGCGTCACGACGTAGTAGAGGACGACCGCAAAGAAGACCAGCAGCACGAGCTTGATCGCGAGGCGCGCCGGCGCCGTGACCAAGCGCAGGACGAACACGTGGCCCCTCAGCCCGAGCGGGCGCGCTCGAGCGCGGCGCGGAGCCGCCGGAGCACTTCTTCGCGCCCGAGCACCTCGAGTGACTCGAAGAGCGGCGGCCCGACCGTGCGGCCGGTGACCGCCACCCGGATCGGCGCCTGCGCCTTGGCGAGCTTCAGCCCCGCCCGCTCGCCCACAGCGAATGTCGCCTCGCGCAGTGCGTCGGCCGACCACTCCCTGCCCTCGTACTCGCGCACGGCGTCCTCGAGCAGGCCGACCGCGCCCTCGACGTTGCCGATCGCCTTCTGCCAGGACGTCTCGTCGACGACCGGGTCGGCGAGGAAGACGAAGTCCACGAGGCCGGGCGCCTCGGCGAGGGTGGTCACGCGCTCTTGGACGAGGGGGGCGAGCTCGGCGAAGACGCCGGCGTCGAACCGCTCGGGCGGCCAGGGGGGCGCCTCCGTCGACTCGGGCACCCAACGGCCCTCGGCCCGCTCGGCCGAGGGGTCCACCCACGGCCGGACCCGGGCGACGAACTCGTCGAGCGGGAGCTCCCGGATGTACTCGCCGTTCATGTGGGCGAGCTTCTTCACGTCGAAGAACGCCGGCGAGTTGTTCACGTCCTCGAGTGTGAAGTGCTCGACCAGCACCTCGAGAGGTGCCTTCTCCACGTCGCCGGGTGGGCTCCACCCGAGGAGCGCCAGGTAGTTCCGCAGGGCCTCGGGGAGGTAGCCCTGGTCGCGGTACATCTCGACGGCGACGGCGTCGCGGCGCTTGGAGAGCTTCTTGCGCTGCTCGTTCACGAGGTCGGGCAGGTGCGCCCAGACCGGGAGCTCGGTCGCCTCGCCCCAGCCGGCCTCGCCCTCCCCCGACAAGTCGAGCGCGCGCCAGATGAGGATCCCCTTGGGGGCGCTCGGCAGGAGCTCCTCGCCGCGGATCACGTGGGTGATCCCCATGTCGCGGTCGTCGACGATGTTGGCGAGGACGAAGAGCGGCTCGCCGTTCGACCGCGCGACGACGAAGTCCTCCATCGTCTCGTGGCGGAAGGTGACGGTGCCACGCACCACGTCGTGGACCTGGGTCTCGCCGTCGTCGGGGGTCCGGAAACGCAGCGCGTTCCCCTCGCGCCCGACGCCCCGGTCCCGGCAGAAGCCGTCGTAGCCGGGGGTGGCGCTCTTCTCGGTGCGCGCCTTGACCTCGTCCCGGCTGCAGCTGCAGGCGTAGAGGTAGCCGGCGTCCCACAGGACGTCGATGGCGGCCTGGTAGCGCGCGGCGCGCTCGGACTGGCGGTAGGGGCCCTCGTCGGGCTCGAGGCCGAGCCAGGCCATCGACTGGACGATCCCGTCCCCCCCCTCCTCGCGTTTGCCCTCGGTGTCGGTGTCCTCGATCCGCAGGAGGAAGCCCCCGCCGTAGCGGCGGGCGAAGAGCCAGTTGAACAGGGCGGTCCGGCCGCTCCCGACGTGGAGGAAGCCCGTCGGCGACGGCGCGAAACGGACCCGTGGGGCCGGCACGCCTCCGCTCAGTCGTCCTCGACCAGCGAGATGGCGCCGGTCGGGCAGCTGGTCACCGCCTCGCGGAGCCGGTCGTGCAGCTCCTCGGGGGGGTGCTCGTCGAGCACGTAGAGGAACCCGTCGTCGCGCACCTCGAACACCTCGGGCACGATCCCCATGCACACGGCGTTGCTCGTGCACACGTCGAAGTCGACCACGACCTTCACCGGCTACCTCCCGTCGCGTCCTCGGCGGCACCGGCCGCGCGGTCGAGGAGCATACCGGGCGCACCGGGCGCTCCCCGGCCACAATGCAGGTGGGCGGAGGGTCACGAGACCCGCGCGATCCCGACAGGAGGGGTGATGAAGGGCTTCAAGAACTTTCTCATGCAGGGCAATTTCATTGTGATAGCGGTAGGCCTGGTGGTGGCCCTCGCCTTCAGCGGGCTGGTCAAGGCCTTCACCACAGCGATCATCACGCCGCTCGTCAACCGGGCACAGGGGAGCCACCCGATCGGCCTCGGGGTCCAGATCGGGAGTGCGGGGAACACGAGCACCTTCTTGAACTTCGGGACGCTCATCGCGGCGATCATCTACTTCGTCGTCTTCATCGCGGTGGTCTACTTCGCGATCGTCGTCCCCTACCGCCACCTCATGGCGCGCCGAGGGATGACCGTGTACGGCGACCCGCCCCCGGCGCAGACCTGCCCCTACTGCCTCTCGGACGACCTGCCGCTCGCCGCGACGAAGTGCAAGTACTGCGCGAGCAGCCTGCCGGGCCAGCAGGCGGCGGCGACCACCCCGCCGCCGGGCTGACCGGACCCGCGGTCCCTCACGCGGGCGCCTCTGCAACGAGCGCGGCGAGGAAGTCGCGGTCGGCGAGGATCGGCCGGTCGGGGAGGAAGAGCTTGCCGTAGCGCTCGAAGTACATGAACTGCTTGGCGAGCAGGAACGCGCCGCGTGTGAACTCCGACATGAGGCCGCCCGCCTCCTCGGCGAGACGGCGCATCTCCCTGTTGGTACGGAGCCGGAGCAGCACGGAGCTGAGCGACCGGCGGTGCGCCCGCGCGCCGCGCGCCTTCGCCGCCTGCACGAGCGGTGCTTCGAGCATGGCCGCGAGGCTCACCTCGCCGAAGGGTCTCGTGAGCGCCGGCTCGACGATCCCGCGCAAGAACGCGGTGAGCTCCTCGTCGGAGAGGCCGAGGCCGACCTGGATGGCGCGGCCGTAGACGCGGGTGAGGTGCGCGGTGACCTCGGGCCAGGCGCCCTCGTCGCCGAGCACCGCGTCGAGGAGGCGCACCACGAAGCGGTGGGTGTCGGGGTCGAGCCGCCCCACGATCCCCCAGTCGATGATGCCGAGGCGGCCATCGTCGAGGAGGAGCATGTTGCCCGCGTGCAGGTCGCCGTGGAAGGCGCCCCACCGCACGGTCGTCGTGAAGAAGGCCCGCACCACCTGCTCGACGAGGGTCGCGGGGTCCTGGCCGCGGGCGGCCGCGGCGGCGAGGTCGTCGATCGCCGTGCCGTGCAACAGCTCCATGGTGAGCACGTTCTGGCCGGAGAGCGCCGGGAACGGCTCGGGGACGACGATCCGGTCGAGCTTCGTCGAGGCGAGGAGGGTGCGGAAGCGGGCGAGCGCCCGTGCCTCGTTGCGCAGGTCGAGCTCTTCTGCGAGCTGCTGGCGGAGGCCGTCGAGCAGCTGGAGGACCGAGCCTGCGATCTGCTCCCCCGTCTCCCTGGCGACGAGCTCGGCGAGGGGGACCATCAGGCGGAGGTCGGCGGCGACCTCGAGGTCGATCCCGGGCCTGAGCACCTTCACCGCCACCTCGCGCCCGTCGTGGAGCCGGCCCCGGTAGACGACGGCGATCGAGGCACGGCCGATCGGGTGGGGGTCGAGCTCGGCGAAGGCCTCGCCGGCGTCCATCCCGAGCTCGGACTCGACGCAGTCGCGCACCTCGTCGAAGGGCACGGGTGGGCCGGTGTCCAGGCACCCCCGGAACTCGTCGGCGACCGCCTCGCCGAACAATCCCGGCGACGACGCGACCAGCTGGCCGAACTTCATGAACGTCCCGCCGAGGTCCTCGCACATCTGCCGGAGCGGCCGCGCGGCGACGGCGGCCGGGAGGAGGCCCCCGCCGCGACGGGCGTGCACGAGCTGGCGGGCCGGGAGCGGGGCGAGCCGCCGCATCCCCGAGCGTGCGATCTCGGCACCGCGGGCCACGAGTTGGCGGCGCGTGGGCCGCGGGAGGCGCCGGCGGTGGACCCGCGGGGCCGACGTCCGAGGGTGGAAGTCCGCCGCGCCGTCGGGATGCATCAGGTCTCGGTCCGCCGCGGCCGGTGACGGCCGAGCGCGAACCCCGCTGTCGGCTGTCCGGGGGGGCGTGCCTCGGGGAAGTAGGCCTCGATCTCCCGGTCGAAGCGTGTGGCGTGCCGCTCCTCGCGGCGCACCCAGGCGACGACGACCGGGACGAGGGCGAGCATCATCAGCACGTCGCCCCCGACCCACATGATCACGCCGCCGTAGTGCAGGTCGGCGACGAGCGAGGGGCCCCAGTGCCGGTGCTGGCGGGCGAGGGCGGGGAAGATCTCGCTCGTCTCGGTGTCGAGGGTGAGCCCAACGAAGGTGTCGACCGGCAGGGCGAGGAAGAGGAGCAGCGCCCGCATCGCCGGCTGGACCCTGAACCGGTTCGGGTCCACGCCGAAGATCTGGCGCCAGAAGAGGTAGCCGACCACGAGGAACAACAGGTGCTCGAGATGGTCGACCTCCGGGTACTCGACCGCCCAGTCGAAGAACACGGTCAGGTGGGTGACCGGCACGAACACGCCGTAGAGGACGAAGGCGGTCACCGGGTGGCCGGCGACCGCCGCGGGGCCAGAGCGCAGGAGGTCGCTCAGCCTGCGGTGCGCGGCGCCGCCGGTGGCACGCCAGAAGAGCGCGATCGGCGAGGACGCGGCAAAGAGCACCGGCGCCACCATGATGAGCAGCAGGTGCTGGACCATGTGGTCCCAGAAGAGCGCCTGGTCGTAGGCGGCGAGGAAGCTCAGGACCGCGAAGGCGGTGACCGCCATGCCGCCGACGAAGGCGGCGGTCCGCTGCGCCGGCCAGAGGTGGCGCGGGTGGAGCCGGTTCTGACGGCGCACGCCCAGCAGGTAGAGCGCGAGCGCGCACACGAGCAGGGCGACCGCATCGGGGTCGAGCTCGGTGCGGGCGAACGCGCGGCCGGCGAGAGGTGGCAGGAGGGCGAGGAACGAGTTGAAGTGCTGCGTCATGGTGAGGTCTCGCGCGGCCCGCGGCGCGCCGAGCCTAGAGGGTGTGGGGGCCGGCGGGCTACAGGCCGGAGCGGCGGGCTACAGGCCGGAGCGGCGGGCTACAGGCCGGACGAGCTCGTGGGCGACGCCGCTGCGGGGACGTCGGAGGCGGGGAGCTCGAAGGAGGCTGTGACGCACTGGCCGGGCGTGCGGGCGGTCACCACGTCGTCGGGGCTGCCCGCGTACTGCCACACGTCCATCGGCACCGGTGTGTGCTCCAGGCAGGCGACCGAGGGGTCGTCGGTCTGGAACGACGTCAGGGTCGCCACGAGCGTCGGGGTCCCCGAGGGGAGCTGGCCGGCGGCGACCTTGTGCAGTGTGACGGTCCGGCCCTCGACGACGCCCGAGTACCGGTAGGTCGCCGGGACGGCCGTGGTCGTCGTCGTGGACGCGGTCGACCCAGACGAGGTCGACGCGGTGGTCGTGCGCGGCGAGGTACCGCTTCCCCCCGGCGCGGAACGGCGCGCCGCGCTGCGGCCCTTCGAGGCCGACGCGGCGGGCCCCGCGGCGAGGGCGCGAGAGCCGCCGGAGGAAGGCGGCGTCCACGACGGACCTGTCGCCCCGGTCCCGGTCCCCGGTGTCACCCCGTCGACGGCCGCGAGCATCCGCTGGTCGCCGCCCTGCATCCCGAGCGCCCACACGCCGGTGCCGAACCCGTACCGGCGGGGGAGGTGGGGGGGCCGCCCCCCGAAAGGGGGGGGGGGGGCACCGGAGCCGGCCGCGCCGCCGCCACCACCGCCACCACCGGCGGCACCGGCGGGCGAGCTGGGAGAGGAGGTAGATCGACTCGGGGTCCTCGAAGTACGCCTCGTGCCACTGGCCCCCCTGCTCGTAGGAGGTCCACGCCGTCTGGGTCACCCGGTCCCAGTAGAGGGGCGCACCGCTCGACACCACCTGCGCGTAGCTGACGGGCGTCGGCGGCCCGGTGGCTGACGCGTCCAGCGTCCCGTTGGAGGTCGGCCACTCGAGCCCGTAGAACGACTCCCCGACGATCACCTTCACCGGCGGGACGACGGCCGCGTACTGGGACGCAGCCAACGCGTCGGGGAACTCGGTGCTCGTCATGGCGGATCCCTGTGTCGGGGCTCCGTCGAAGTTGAGGTCGTAGGCCATGACGAAGAAGCCGTCCACGACCTTGGCGAGCGCGGCGATGTCGTAGAAGCCGTTCGGATCGGCGGCGGAGCTGCCGTAGGTGTCCATCGTCACCTGGTCGTGCGGGTTGACGGCGTGCACCGCACGCGACACCGTCGCCGCAAGCGCGGTGAGCCCCGCACGATCGGCCGGCCCCTCGCCTTCGAGGTCCAGGTTCACGCCGTCGAGGTGCTTCGCCTCCATGTCCGCGACCGCCTGGCGTGCGAGCGTCACCGCAGCCGCCGGGGACGAGGTCAGCGCGTCGAGGGCGGATTGCGAGAAGCAGCTCACCGTGAGCACCACCCGGTCGCCTGCGGCGTGCGCACGGGCGACGAGGTCTGCGAACGGCTGGCTCTCGTAGCCGTCCCAGCCTGTCCCTGCTTCCTGGATGGTGCCGTCGGCGTTCACCCCGAGCGAGAAGTAGGCGATCGTCGTCAGGTCCGTCACGTCGAACGATGTCGCCTGGTCGAGCGTCCAGTAGGGCACGAAGCCGAACTCCTCGTGCGGCTTCATCGGCGGCGAGTCGGCCACCGTCGCCCGCAGGGCGGGCGGTGCGCCCGAGGCGCGCGGCAGCTTCGCCGCGACGCCGCGCTCGCGGGCGAGGATCTGGGTCATCTCGTTGCGGCCGATCCCCTGCCGCTGGTGTGCCACCACGTCGACGGCGTGCGACGGCACCGTCGAGGTCACGGGCACCGCACCGACCCCGGCCATCGTGGCGACGGCGACGAGCGCGCTGAGCGCGAGGACGCCCGCCGGGCGGCGTGCGAGCTTCGAGAGGTTTCTCGAGAGGGCGCGATGCGCCCGCCGGCTCGGCGCGTCCGGCGAGCGCGGTCCGCCCGGCCGGCTCGGCGCGTCCGGCGAGCGCGGTCCGCCACGGGGATGACTCCTCACTGCGCTGTGCTGTACCCACCCCCCGACGGGTGATGCCGCAACGGGAGGGAGTGGCCGCGGGTGCTACCCGTGTTGCGGAGGCTGCGCTGCCGATGTCGTCGCCGATGCGGGCGTCGTCGACAGCGCGGGGGTCGTCGCCGATGCGGGCGTCGTCGACAGCGCCGACGGTTCGGTCGTGGTGGTCGAGGTGGGGGTCGTCGAGCCGGACGTCGAGCCGGTCGTCGAGGTCGTCGACGGACCCGTCGTGGTGGTCGTGGAAGTGCCCGGCGTCCGCGGTGTCGTGGTCGTCGTGGTCGTGGAAGTGCCCGTCGTCAGCGGTGTCGTAGTGGTCGTCGTGGTCGTGGTGGTCGTCGTGGTCGTGGTGGTCGCTGCGCCGCCCCGGAGCGGCCGCGGCGAGGCCGTCGCCCCGCGGACGCCGGACGTTCTCTTCGAGGCCTTCGGCGCCTTCGGCTTCGACGCCGGCGTCCAGGCCGGACCCGCGAGCGCGGCGTGCTCGACCGGCGCCTTGCCGTCCAGTGCGGCGGTCATCTGGGGGTCGTTGCCGTCCATCCCGAGCGCCCAGACGCCGACTCCGCCGAAGCCGTCGTGCGCCGCGAGTGACGCGACCAGATACACCGACGCGGGGCCGTCCACGTAGTCCTCGTGCCACTGACCCGCCGTCTCGTACGAGGTCCAGGCGGTGTCGGTCACCGGGTCCCAGTAGACGGGGTGACCGCTCGCCACCACCTGGGCGTAGGTGACGGGCGTGCCTGTCGCGGTCGAGCGCGCGGCCATGGTGCCGTTGGTGGTCGCCCACGAGTACCCGAAGAAGGAGGTCCCGAAGATGACCTTGGAGGGCGGCACGGCCGCCGCGTACGCCGCCGCCTCGGCGACGTCGGACAGCTCACCACTGGTGATCGGAGACGCGGTGTCGGGGGGGGCGCCGTAGTTCAGCCCGTACGCCATCACGAACAACCCGTCGGCGGCGGATGCGAGCGCGCGCACGTCGTAGAAGGTCGCGGGATTGCCTGCAGAGTCCCCGTCGGTGTCGACCGTGACCTGGAACCGGGGGTTCGCCGCGTGGACGGCGGTCGCGACCGTGGTCACGAGCGCGCTGAGCCCCGCTCTCTGGAGCGGGCCGCCGCCTTCGAAGTCGATGTTCACCCCGTCGAGGTTCTTCGCCTCGATCGCCGCGAGGATCGACCTGGCGAGCGCCGGCGCCGCGGCGGGCGACGACGTGAGCTCGTCGAGTGCCTGGACCGAGAAGCAGTTCACGGTCAACACGGCACGGACGCCCGCGGCGTGGGCACGGGAGACCAGGTCCGCCAGCGCCTGGCTCTCGTAGCCGTTCCAGCCGGCGCCCGATTCCTGGAGCGTGCCGTCGCCGTTCACCGGGACCGCGAAGTAGGCGAGCGTCGTGTAGCCGCTGAGGTCGAAGCGCGCCTCGTCGCCGAGCATCCAGTACGGGACGAAGCCGAACACCTCGTGGGAGGAGAGCGCAGGCGCCTTCGTGATGGAGGGCGGCGCGGGCGGCGGCGGCGCCGCCGCAGGCGCCAGGGCGGCGCTCCGCTGGCGCACGTGCGCCTCGGCGGCGAGCCGGGACATGCCGGAGATGGCGACGGCCGGCGCCGCCCCGGACGTCGTGGCGTGCAGAGGGCGATCGGTCCCGTGCACTCCCGCTGCGACGGCGACCGTCCCCGACGCGAGCGTGAGCGCCGCCGCCGCGCCGAGCGCCACGGCGACGGCGGGACGGCGGCGGAGCGCGCGGACCGACTCACCGCCGCACGATGCGAGCGCGCTCCTCGCGGGCGAGACTCGAGAAGCGCTGCGCGCCGCCCACTGCAGCGGCTCGCGCCGCCAACGCCGCCAGCGCCCGGCATGCGCCGAGAGCAGCGAGAGCGCCACGACCACCTCGGCTGCGGGTGCCGCGAGGCGCAGCGTGCCTGCGTCGGTGCGGACGTCGAGCGCTTGGAAGACCTTCCCGTCGGGGCGGCGGACCGACTCGTCCGCGACGAAGCCGTGGATCGCCCACCACGGCACCCGGAGCAGGACCGCTACCGGGCTCTCGCCGTCGGGGTCGGACTCGAGGAGGAGGCCGCGCGCGCCGAACCGGAGCGCGCACCGGCGCGCCTCGTCGTGCGCCGGGTGCAGCACGTGCACGCGGGCGTGCGCGTGCGTTCCGGCGCGGGCGATCCCCACGTTCCCTCGTCCCATCCCCAGGCCTCCAAATCTTCTGCGATTCTAGACACCGGCCTGGATGGGCAGGCACCGGCACATGCCGGGATCAGCGGTCGTGCGGCCAGGCACGCACCGGGCGTGCCGGCGCTCGGCTCAGGCGCCGTCGAGCGCCTCGTGCTCGAGCCGGTCGTCGCGTTCGAGCGCCTCGGCCACCTTGTGCAGGAAGGACCGGACCGTCGACTCCGCCACGCGGTGGAGGAGCGCCTGGTCGAGCACCCTGCCGACGGCCTCGAAGGGGGGGCGGTAGGAGGCGCACAGGACGATCCGGGACTGGTCGGGGCCGAGGGGCACCACCTCGAGGTTGCCGTCCAGGACGGGGAAGAGGTTGGGCCGCCTGGCGTCCTCCCATCGCAGCGCCAGGACGATGCTCCCTTCCAGGCTCGAGGGCTGTCCGAGGCGCAAACGGACCTCTCGGGTGACGAGCTCTCCGAGGGCGGAGAGCGAGGACGGGCCGAGCCGGCTCTCCGGCCTCGAGCTGGAGGAATGGCCGGACCGCGGGCACATGGTCCATCTGATGGAGCCCGACCGCTTCGCGGCCCACCTGGCCCCGGATGTCGTGATGCGGTT
>DAIRCY010000038.1:529-10131 GCA_036796435.1 Acidimicrobiales bacterium | reverse complement strand
ACGGGCCGAGCCGGATGAACTGGCTCTCGGTGTCCTCGCCGACGGTGCTCGCCAGACCGGCGAGCCAGGCGCGCCCGGCCGACAGCCGCTCCCCGACGACCTCCTGGGAGAGCGCCACGTCGACGAAGTCCTGGAGGAAGACGGCGGAGGATGGCTCCTCGAGGTCGGCGGGCGGCGTTGCCATACCCAGACGCTACGGGTGCGCCCTCCGAGCGAATAGGGCCGAACGGCCCGTTGGTGGCATCGTCGAAGGCCCCGCGGCGGCGAGCTCCCGGGCCCTGCGCCGCGCCCGAACTCGCTGCTAGGAGACCTTCACCGCCGCGACGAGCTTCTGGAGGGTGTCCTTGGCGTCGCCGAAGAGCATGACGGTCTTGTCGTCGAAGAGCAGCGCGTTGTCGATCCCCGCGAAGCCCGGCCGCATGGAGCGCTTGAGGAACACGATGTGCTGGGCCTCGTCGGCGTGGACGATGGGCATGCCGTAGATAGGGCTCCCAGGCGAGTTCACCGCGGCCGGGTTGACCGTGTCGTTCGCGCCGACGACGAGCGCGACGTCGGTCGTGGGCATCTCGGGATTGGCCTCGTCCATCTCCTTCAGCTCGTCGTAGGGGACGTTCGCCTCGGCGAGAAGGACGTTCATGTGGCCCGGCATCCGGCCTGCGACCGGATGGATGGCGTAGAAGACCTCGACACCTCGCGAGGTCAGCTCGTCGGCGAGCTCTTTCACCACGTGCTGGGCCTGCGCGACGGCCAGTCCGTAGCCCGGGACGATCACGACCTTGCGCGCGTACGCGAGGAGGACACCCACGTCCTCGGGGGTCGAGGATTTGACGCTCTTCCCATCGAGCCCTTCGGCCGTCGCGGTCGCCGTCACGACCGCCCCGAAGGCGCTGAAGAGGATGTTCGGGATGGAACGGCCCATCGCCTTGCTCATGAGACGCGTGAGCAGCATGCCGGAGGCGCCGACGAGCGTGCCCGCAACGATCAGGAGGTTGTTCCCGAGGGTGAAGCCCGAGGCCGCGACGGCGAGGCCGGTGAACGAGTTCAGCAGCGAGATGAGCACGGGCACGTCCGCGCCGCCGATCGGAAGCGTGAACGCCACTCCGAGGAGGAGAGAGAGGCCGAGGACGCCGAAGACGTAGGCGACCGAGCCGGTGACGACCGCCGCCACGAAGAGGCCGAGGATGCCCACGCCGATCAGCGCGTTGACGAGCTGCTGGCCCGGGTAGACGATCGGGCGCGTCGGCATCAGCTCCTGGAGCTTGGCGAACGAGATCGCGCTGCCGGCGAACGACACCGAGCCGATGATCACACCGAGCACCGCTTCCACGATGACGTAGGTCGCGGGGCTGACCCCGGTGCTCTGGATGTGCAGGAGCTCCGAGATCGAGATCAGCGCCGCTGCGCCGCCGCCGACGCCGTTGAAGATGGCGACCATCTGCGGCATCGCGGTCATCTTCACGAGGCGGGCCGCCGGGACGGCCACGATGGTGCCGAGCGCCATCGCGCCGAGCGCGAGCCCGAGGTTCCGCGCCGAGTGGTTCACGCTGCTCGCGGAGAACGTGATCGCGACAGCGAGCGCCGCGGCCGCGGCCCCGAGGAGGTTGCCCGTCCGGGCGTGGCGGGGTGAGCTGAGCCCCTTCAGGGCGAGGATGAAGCCGATGATCGCGATGAGGTAGATGCCCGAGCGCCAGGTGGAGAGCGGGAGCGAGACCGCAGTGAAGGAGCTCACGACGCGCCCCCGTCGGACCGGGGCGTGGCGGGCGGCGCGTCGACCGGCGGCGTGGCTGCTGCACGGGCCGCGGGGCGTTCGGGCTTCGCGTGGAACATCTCGAGCATCCGGTCCGTGACGACGAAGCCGCCGACGATGTTGAGCGTCGCGAGGAACACGGCCACGAAGCCGAGCACCAGCTGCCCCGTGCCGTCGGCCTCTCCCATGATGTAGAGCGACCCGACGAGCACGATGCCGTGGATGGCGTTGGACCCCGACATGAGCGGCGTGTGCAGGATGCTCGGGACCTTCGAGATGACCTCGTAGCCGACGAAGGCGGCGAGCACGAAGATGGTGAGGTACCAGACGATCCCGGTCACGACGCGGCTCCGAGCAGTTCGGCGGTCGGTGCGTGCTGCGGAGTCCCGTCGCGCAGCACGCACGTGCCGGCCACGATCTCGTCGTCCCAGTTGGGCGCGACCGCGCCGTCCGAAGAGAGCAGGGCGAGGATGTTCACCACGTTGCGCGCGTACAGGGCGCTCGCGTGCGTGGGCATCCCCGCGGGCGGGTTCGACATCCCGACCACCGTCGTCCCGTTTACGACGACGTCCTCGCCGCGCACCGTGACCTCGCAGTTGCCGCCGGAGTCGGCTGCCATGTCGACGACGACCGCGCCCGTCGCCATCTGCTCGACCATCGCCCGCGTGACGAGGACGGGGGCCCGCCGGCCGGGGACCGCTGCCGTCGTCACGACGGCGTCGGCCTTGATCACCTCGGCGGCGAGCGCCCGCTGCTGGGCGGCGAGCTCGTCGGGGGTGAGCTCGCGGGCGTAGCCGCCTACGCCTTCGGCACTGACCCCGAGGTCGACGAAGGAGGCCCCGAGGCTCTCGGCTTCTTCCTTCGCGGCGGCACGGACGTCGTAGGCGCGCACCACCGCCCCGAGCCGGCGGCAGGTGGCGATCGCCTGGAGGCCGGCGACCCCGGCGCCCATCACGAGCACCTTGGCGGGCGGGATCGTGCCCGCAGCGGTCATGAGCATCGGGAAGAACCGCCCGAGGCGGGTCGCCGCGGTGAGCGCGGCGCGGTACCCCGAGACCGTCGCCTGGGAGGAGAGGGCGTCCATCGACTGCGCCCGGCTGATGCGGGGCAAGAGGTCGAAGCTGAAGACGCTGCACCGCTTGGCGGCGAGGACACGCAGCGCCTCGACCGACGCGGCCGGCTGCAGGAAGCTCAGGACGAGCGCGCCTTCGGGTAGCCGGGCGGCGTCCTCGACGCTCGGCGCCTGCACCCGTACGACCGCAGCGGCGCCCGACAGGCACGATTCTGCGTCCGGAGCGACCTCCGCACCGGCGTCGGCATAGTCGGCATCGGTGAAGGCAGCCTCGAGCCCGGCTCCCGCCTGCACCGAGACGGACCATCCGGCGGTGACGAGCCGCTTGGCGACCTCGGGCACGATCGCCACCCGGCGCTCGCCCGCGGCAGACTCCGCCGGTATCGCCAGTTTCATGCGAGCGTTCTAGCAGGCGCGCGACGCCACCCCGAAGTGCCGTTGGTCCCGAAACGGGACCTCAGCCCGCCGATCGAACGCCGGTCAGTCCGAGGGGCGGCGCAAGAGATTGGACACGCGCTGGTGGGTCACCCCGAACAGCTTGGCGATCGAGGGGATGCTCACACCCTCGGTCCGCAGCGTGTCCACGAGCTCCTTGCGCAGGGTCCCGCTCGCCTTCGCCAGGCAGGCGAGCATGCGGCTCACCACCTGCATCGTCCCCGGCGGCTCCTCCTCGGCGAGGATGTCGCGCCAGGGCCGTCCTTCGGAGCGCTGGCGGTGGAGCTCACGGAGCCGCTTCTCGAGCAGCTCCCGGTCATGGCTCATCTCGCCGAGGGCGTGCGAGAGCGCGTCGAGGGCGCTGAGGGTGGCATCCCCTCGTTCCTCGCCTGCGCCGTGCCCGTTCTCGCCGAAGCCGTTGCGGCGGGGATGTCCGTTTCCCTCTTTGCCGGCTTCACGTAACCCGCTAGGGCGCGTCTCGCGGTCGGTGGACACCCGCTGCCCGGTGTCGATGAGGTGCTGCGACATGGTCGTGCCTCCCACAGTTTCGATCTTGGGGGTGGTACCCGCGGCCAGTCCCTCTCCTCGTCGTCACGTACCCGACCCCCTCCCCGCGGAAACTGGGAATGCATCGGCGAGCGGGCCGACGGAGCCTGATACGACGGAAATCGGGAGCCGGACGATCGTTTGTTTTGGGGGACATCGGCCGGCCGCCGCACCCATGTTGCGGTCCGGGCGAGATTCCCGTCCGCTGCGCATACAAGCGTTTGATGGGTGCAACATCCCCTCTGCACTGGTCTTATGCTGGCACTATCGTCGGCTTGAGCCCGCGGCAGTGCTCGCGGATATCGATGGAGCGAACCCGAACCGACATGCCCCAGAAGGAGCAACCGGTGGTCTGCACGATGACAGGATCACCGAAATACGCGGGCGTGCCGGACGCCGACTCTGTCTACGCGCAAGCGGGGAGCGAGAACTTCCCGGTCGCCTCGTGGCTGCTCCCGGGGTCGGTCCGCGCGGATCTCATGGCCATCTACGGCTTCGCGCGCCTGACCGACGACATCGGTGACGAGTCGCAAGGCGACCGGCTCGCGCACCTCGATTGGCTCGAGCACGAGCTCGAGCGCGCGGCGCGTGGCGACGCGACCCATCCCGTCATGGAGCGCGTCGGGTCGACGATCCGGTCCCGTGGCTTGTCGCGCGCGCCGTTCGAGGACCTCATCGAGGCGAACCGCATGGACCAGAAGGTGCGCCGGTACGAGACGTTCGAAGACCTTGTCGGCTACTGCCGCCTTTCTGCGAACCCGGTCGGCCGGCTCGTGCTCGAAGTCTTCGAGGCCGCGAGCCCAGAACGCGTCGCGCTGTCCGATGACGTGTGCACCGGGCTCCAGGTCGTCGAGCATCTCCAGGACGTCGCAGAGGACCTAACGAAGGACCGCGTCTACCTGCCGCTCGCCGATCTCCGTGCAGAGGGATGCGACGAGGCTGTCCTGCTGGCGCCCGTTGCCTCGCCGGCGCTGCGCCGCGTCGTCGCCATCGAAGCCGGCAGGGCACGGCGGCTCCTGTTCTCCGGCGCGCCGCTCGCCGCAAGCCTTCCGCCGCGCGCGCGCCTCGCCGTCGCATCGTTCGCCGCGGGCGGCATGGCCGCGCTCGACGCGATAGAGGCTGCCGGGTTCGACGTGCTCGGCCACCGGTGCCGGCCGCGTCCGGCGCGCTTCGCCGCGCGTCTTGCGCTGGTGCTGGCCGCGCCGTTCGTGTCACCGAAGTCGTCGCGTGTTTCCAATGCGCACGCGGGTGCCGCGCACGCGGGTGCCGCCCACGCGGGTGCCGCCCGATGACCACACCGGCCACGCTGGAGCGCGCGTATCGCGAGTGCGAGGCGATCACGCGCCGCGAAGCGAAGAACTTCGCCTACGGCATCCGCCTCCTGCGCCCTCCCGAGCGGCGCGCGCTCTCCGCGGTGTACGCGCTGGCGCGGCGCATCGACGACATCGGCGACGGCGAGCAGCCCCCCGAGCAGAAGCTGGAGGGGCTCGCCACCGTGCGCAAGCAGCTCGACTCGCTCGCCGAGCCGACCGACGACCCGGTGCTGCTCGCCATCGCTGACGCGCAGGCGCGCTACAAGCTCCCGATGGACGCCTTCGCCGACCTCGTCGACGGGTGCGAGATGGACGTCGTCGGCACGCGCTACGAGACGATCGACGACCTCGTCGTCTACTGCCGGCGGGTGGCCGGCACGATCGGTCGGCTGTCGCTCGCCGTGTTCGGGGCTGCCAAGGAGCCCGGGGCGAACGGGCTCGCGGACGACCTCGGCGTCGCGCTGCAGCTCACGAACATCCTGCGCGACGTGAAGGAGGACGGCCGCAGGGGGCGCGTCTACCTACCTGCCGCCGACGCCGTCGCGCAGGGGTGCCCCGCGGACCTCTCCGACGACGAGGCGCTCGGACGGCTCGTGGCGTTCGAGTGCGCGCGCGCGGAGCAGTGGTTCGAGCGCGGCCTGCGGCTCCTGCCGCTTCTCGACCGGCGCAGCCAGGCGTGCGTCGGCGCGATGGCCGGCATCTACCACCGCCTGCTCCGCCGGATCGCCCAGGACCCGATGGCCGTGACCCGCGGCCGGGTGTCCGTCCCGGCCTCGGAGAAGCTGTGGGTCGCGATGTCCTGCCTCGTGTCGGGCGGAGCCGGCGCGACCACGCACGCAGGGAGCGGCTCGTGACCGCCGCGAACACCGGTGCGCACGAGAGGGCGGCACGCGTCGTGGTCGTCGGCGGCGGCCTCGCGGGCATCGCGGCGGCGCTCAGCGCCTCTGACGCCGGCGCGGACGTGGTGCTCCTCGAGAAGCGCCGCCACCTCGGGGGCCTCACCTGGTCCTTCGAGCGCAACGGGCTCATGTTCGACAACGGCCAGCACGTCTTCCTGCGCTGCTGCGCCGCGTACCGTGCCTTCCTCGACCGCATCGGCGCCTCCGACAAGGTTCGCCTCCAGGACGCGCTCGACGTCCCCGTGCTCTCTCCCGGAGGCCGGCGCGCCCGGATCGCACGGACCTCGCTGCCGCTCCCCTCACCGCTCCACCTCGGCCCGTCCCTCCTCGGCTACCGCCACCTGACGCTCGTGGAGCGGGCGAGGCTCGCCGGCCCGGTCCGCGCGCTGCGAGAGCTCACACTGGACGACCCTGCGCTCGACGCAGTCACCTTCGCCGAGTGGCTGCGCGGGCACGGACAGTGAACGTCGGCTGCGACGGGGCGTCGCTCGCGCTCGCCGCGAAGGTCTTCCGCACGGGCCTGCTCGACACCGTCGACGGCGCGGACATCGGCTGGGCGAGGGTTCCTCTCCGGGAGCTCCACGGCGACCACGGCGCGCGAGCGCTCGAGGCGGCCGGCGTGGAGGTCGTGCTCGGGGCATCGGTGGACGCCGTCGAACGCGCGCCCGGGGACGGAGCCCGCGCGGTCGTCCGCTCCGGCGACCGGCGCCACGAGGCCGACGCGGTCGTGGTCGCCCTCCCCCACGACGCGGTGCCTGCAGTGCTTGCCCCCGGCACCCTCGGGGACCTCTCGGCTCTCGGCCGCTCCCCGATCGTGAACGTCCACCTCGTGCTCGACCGCAAGGTCACCGACCTCCCCCTCGCCGCCGCCGTCTCCTCCCCGGTGCAGTTCGTCTTCGACCACACCGATGCGGCAGGCATCGCGCCGTCGAGTGGTCGCCAGTGCCTCGTCGTCTCGCTCTCCGACGCGACGCGCTGGGTCGGCGGCCGGCCGGAGGAGCTCGTCCGCACGTTCCACGCCGCTTTGGGCGAGCTCTTCCCCGAGGCCCGCAAGGCCGAGCTCGTCGACGGCGTGGTGAGCCGCGAGCACGCCGCGACGTTCCGGGGTGGCCCCGGGACCGCCTCGCTGCGACCCGGGCCCGCCACGGACATGCCGGGCGTGTTCGTCGCCGGCGCATGGTGCGCCACCGGCTGGCCCGCCACCATGGAGGGAGCGGTCCGCTCGGGCACGGCTGCCGCCACTGCCGCCCTCGCCTCCCTCTCGACAGGGCCGGCGGCAGAGGGACCTACGGACGGAGGGCCGGCGGCAGGAGCGCCGGCGGCAGGAGGGCCGGCCCCGGAAGAGCCGCCCGCACGGACCCTCGAGGGGGCGCCGGCGTGACCACGTCCCTCGTGCCCCCCGGCCACGGCAAGGCCGCCGCGGTGCAGGCGCCCGATGCTCTCACCCGCGCCGCCGAGATCGTCGCACCCGCGCTCACGGCCGCGGTCGAGCGGCTCGACCCCTCGCTGCAGGCGCCGGTGCGCCACCACCTCGCGGGCGGCGCCAAGTTCGTGCGCGCGGGCCTCGTCCTCCTCTCGGCGGCGGCCGTCGGCGGGAAGGATGCCGACGCCGTCCCCGGCGCGGTCGCCATCGAGCTCGTGCACAACTACTCACTCCTCCACGACGACATCATCGACGGCGACCGGGAGCGCCGGCACCGGCCGGCCGTGTGGGCGGAGTTCGGCCAGGGGGTGGCGATCGTCGCGGGCGACGCGCTGGCGGGGCTGTCGATGCAGCTCCTCCTCGAGGACCCCACCCCGGCGCGGGTCGAGGCGGCCCGGCGGCTCGCCGACGCCAACCAGGGGATGATCACGGGCCAGGCCGCCGACATGGCGTTCGAGTCGCGGGATCGGGTCACGGTCGAGGAGTGCCTGGCGATGGAACGCGGCAAGACGGGTGCACTGCTCTCGGCGTCGTGTGCCATCGGAGCGGTGCTCGGCGGCGCCGGCGAGGACACGGCCGACGCCCTCGGCGCCTACGGCGAGCACCTCGGCATCGCATTCCAGGCGGTCGACGACATCCTCGGTGTGTGGGGCGAGCCTGCGGTGACGGGCAAGCCGGTCGGCGCCGACCTGCTCGCTCGGAAGAAGGCGCTGCCAGTCGCGGTCGCCTTCGAGCGGGGCGGCCAGGTGGCCGACGAGCTCGCGGCGATCCTCGCCGGGACGCCTGACCCGGCCGACGTCGAGCGGGCGACCGCCCTCATGGCGCGCGCCGGCGTGCGCGAGGACGTGGCGGCGATCGCCGACGGGCACCTTCGTGCAGCGCTCGACGCGCTCGACCGGGTCAGCCTCGACGCCGCGCCCAAGGCCGAGCTGGTGGAGGTCGCGCGCTACGTGACGGCGAGGGACCGATGACCACCACCGACCGGCGACGGATCGACCCCGCCACGACCGCCGGAACGGGGGCGCGGACGACGCCCGCGATGGACGCGGCCGTCACCTTGAAGAAGGCGACCGAGGCTCTCCTCTCCCTCCAGGAGGAGATGGGCTGGTGGAAGGGCGAGCTCGAGACCAACGTGACCATGGACGCAGAGGACCTCTTGCTGCGCCAGTTCCTCGGGATCCGCACCGACGTGGACACGGCGGAGTCCGCGCGCTGGATCCGCGCCAATCAGCGCGCCGACGGCACCTGGGCCAACTACTACGGCGGCCCCGGCGACCTGTCGACGACGATCGAGGCGTACGTGGCGCTGCGCCTTGCGGGCGACCCTCGGGACGCCCCCCACATGGCCGCGGCGTCCGCGTTCGTGCGCGAGCGGGGCGGCCTCGAGCGGGCGCGGGTGTTCACCAAGATGTGGCTCGCCCTCTTCGGGAAGTGGTCGTGGGACGACCTCCCGGTGCTCCCTCCCGAGCTCGTCTTCTTCCCGTCGTGGCTGCCGCTCAACATCTACGACTTCGGCTGCTGGGCCCGCCAGACGGTCGTCGCGCTCACCGTCGTCGGGAGCTACCGCCCCGCGCGCGATCTCGGCGTCGAGCTCGACGAGCTCAGGACCGGGCTTCCGCCCCTGCCGCGGCGGCCGCTGTTCACCTGGGAGGGTGCGCTCGAGCGCGCGGACGCGATCGCACGCCGCTACGCGCGCAGGCCGATCCGGTCGGTCCGCGCTGCGGCGCTGCGCGAAGCCGAGCGGTGGATCATCGAGCGCCAGGAGGCAGACGGCGGGTGGGGCGGCATCCAGCCGCCGTGGGTGTACTCGATCATCGCCCTCCACCTCCGCGGCTACGCGCTCACACACCCGGTGATCGACGCCGCGCTGCGCGGCCTCGAAGGCTTCACGATCAGGGACGAGAAGGGGCGTCGTCTCGAGGCGTGCCAGTCGCCGGTGTGGGACACCGCGCTGTCCGTCGTCGCGCTGGCCGAGGCCGGCCTCGAACCTGCGGACCCCTCGCTGCGCACGGCGGCGCGCTGGCTCGTGGACGAGGAGATCACCGTCGACGGCGACTGGAAGGTGCGCCGGCCGCGCCTTTCACCCGGCGGCTGGGCGTTCGAGTTCGCGAACGACCACTACCCCGACGTCGACGACACGGCCGAAGTCGTGCTGTCGCTCCTGCAC
>DAIRCY010000038.1:0-519 GCA_036796435.1 Acidimicrobiales bacterium | reverse complement strand
CGGCATGCAGTGCCGCGACGGCGGCTGGGCCGCGTTCGACGTCGACAACACGCGGACGCTCTGCCGCAAGCTCCCGTTCTGTGACTTCGGCGAGATCATCGACCCGCCGAGCGCGGACGTGACCGCGCACGTCGTCGAGATGCTCGCGGCCTTGGAGGCGGCCGGGCGGCCGTCGGACCGGGCCGCCATGGACCGCGGCGTCGCCTGGCTCCTCGAGCACCAGGAGCCCGACGGATCCTGGTTCGGCCGCTGGGGTGCGAACTACGTCTACGGCACGGGGGCGGCCGTCCCCGCGCTCGTCGCAGCCGGCGTCCCGGCGTCGCACCCGGCCGTGCGCCGGGCCGTCGAGTGGCTCGAGGCGCACCAGAACGGCGACGGCGGCTGGGGGGAGGACCTCCGCTCCTACGACGACCCGTCCTGGGCGGGGAGGGGCGCCTCGACGGCCTCACAGACGGCGTGGGCCCTCCTCGCACTGCTCGCAGCCGAGGGAGACAGCAGACCACAGGATCTCGCCGGGCG
>DAIRCY010000037.1:0-23288 GCA_036796435.1 Acidimicrobiales bacterium | reverse complement strand
TGACGTGATCGACGGGCGCATGCCGCACGCGTTCGAGTCGCACTACGACGAGGCACTGTGCGTGCCGGGCCTGCTCGCCGAGATCACCGGAGGCGAGCAGGCGGACGGATTCGTCGTGGCGTGCTTCGGCGATCCCGGACTGGCTCGCGCTCGTGGGCGACGCCGCCGACGGCTTCCCCGGGATCAAAGGCTGGGGCCAACGCTCCGCCTCGACGGTGCTCGCGCACTACCTCCACCTCGAGCAGATCCCCAAACTCGCCGCCGACTGGGACGCGAAGGTCAGCCGCACGGTGGGGAGGGCAGAGCGACTCGCGGAAGCGCTCGCGGTGTCGCGCGACATGGCAGACCTGTTCAAGGTGCTCGCGACGCTGCGCGTCGAGCCGGGGCTCGTCGAATCCGTCGACGAGCTGGAGTGGCGCGGCCCAGGTCCCGGTTTCGTCGAAGTCGCCGAGCACATCGGCGCGTCCGGCCTCGTCGCGCGCGCCGAAGCGCTGGCTGAGCGGCGTCGCTGAGACGGGTGCGACCTCGCCGACTTCAGCGACCTCAGCGTCCGGCGGCGAACACCGTCGCGAGCTCGGCCGGCACGGGGGTATCGAGCTGGTCATAGGTGCAGGATGCCGGATCCCGGTCGGGCCGCCACCGCCTGAAGTTCGTGGCGTGACGGAAGCGGTCTCGTTGCAGATGGTCGTAGGCCACCTCGCAGACCCGCTCGACGCGCAGCGGCTCCCAGGTGAGGTCCTTTCCGGAGTTCCAGCGGCTCTGTGCGCCAGGCATGCGGGTGCCGTCGCCACTCTGGTGCTCCGCCCAGTCGCGCCACGGGTGGCCTTCGAGCGCGCCTTCGCGAAGGGGGGCGAGCTCGTCGACGAATGCCCGTCGTTGCGCGGCGCTGAAGCCGGAGGCGACGCCGACGTGGCGTAGTGCGCCCTGCCCGTCGAAGAGACCGAGGAGGAGCGATCCCACCGCCTCTTCCTTGTGCCACCGAAAGCCCGCTACGGCGCAGTCCGCGGTCCGCTCGTGCTTCACCTTGAGCATCACGCGGTCACCTTCTCGGTAACGAAGGTCGGCAGCCTTGGCGACGACGCCGTCGAGCCCGGCACCCTCGAACCGGTCGAACCAGTCGGCCGCCGTCGAGCGGTCCCGAGTGACCGGCGTGAGGTGCACGGGCGGCTGGGCGCCTGCGAGGAGCCTCTCCAGCTCGGCGCGCCGATCGCCATACGGCTCGTTTCGGAGGTCCCGGTCGTCGACGGCCAACAGGTCGAAAGCTACGAATGCTGCAGGCGTCGATTCGGAGAGGAGCTTCACCCGAGAAGCCGCCGGGTGGATGCGCTGGGTCAGCGCGTCGAAGTCCAGGCCGAAGGGTCCAGCGATCACGATCTCCCCGTCGACAACCGCTCGGGTGGGGATCTCGCGGAGCAGCGGTTCGATCAGCTCGGGGAAATACCGGGTGAGCGGCCGCTCGTTGCGGCTGCCCAGCTCGACGCCGGTGTCGTCCCGGAAGACGATGCAACGGAAGCCGTCCCACTTCGGCTCGTAGTACAGGCCCTCTGTCGCGGGAAGCTCGCGGACGAGCTTCGCGAGCATGGGCGAGACGGGAGGGGGGACGGGTAGTGCCACCCCTGCGATGGTACGGCTCCTCAGAGCGGCTTGCGTGCCCTGCTCGGAGCGACCCGGGTGGGCTCGTCAGGCGCCTTCGGGTACTCGGGTGGCCACGGAGCGTCGAGGAGGCCCGCTTCCCGGTCGGCCGCGGCGAGCTCGAGCAGTGGTTCCAGTGACTGCGGCGATGTGGCGATGCTCGCCCACGCGTCACCGCGTGCCGCAAGGCGTGCCGGCACGGTCCTGAGCGTAAGTGCGTCGGCGTCCACGTCGTCGAGCTCGTCCCAGCCGAAGGGAGTGGAGACCTGACCAGTGGTGCGCGGCCGCACGAACCATGCGCCGAAGACCGTCTTGTGAGGTGCGTTCTGGTTGAAGTCCACGAAGACCCGGGCGCCACGTTCCTCCTTCCACCAGTTCGCGGTGACGAGCTCCGGGTGGCGACGCTCGAGCTCTCTTGCGAGCGCGACAGCCGCGCTCCGCACCTGCGTCGAGTCCCAGCGCGGCTGGAGGCGGACGTAGACGTGGATCCCGCGGTTGCCGGTGGTCTTCGGATAGCCGACGATGCCGAGCTCGGTGAGGAGCGCGCGCGTGTACTTCGCGACGAGCCGCGCGTCGTCGAACCCGGTCCCCGGCTGCGGATCGAGGTCGATCCTGAGCTCGTCCGCGTGTGCGGGGTCGCTCACCCGGTACGGCCAGAGGTGGAGGCCGAGGCAGCCCATGTTCACCGCCCAAAGGACGTGCGCGACGTCTGCGACGACGAGGGCGTTCGAACGGGTGCCGTTGGGGGTCGAGACCATCGTCGTCTGCAGCCACTCCGGCACCCCCGGGGGCACGCGCTTTTGGAAGAACGACTTTCCCCCCGCGCCTTCGGGAAACCGTTCGAGCAGCGCGGGCCGGGCTGAAGCCGTGTTCATGAGGACGTCGCCCATCGTCACGTAGTACTCGACGAGATCGAACTTCGTCGCGCCCAGCGCCGGGAAATAGATGCGGTCAGGGCTCGAGATCTGCACCTCGTGGCCGGAAGCCTCGACAGACGTGGCGCTCACTCCGGCGCATTGTACGGCCCGCTGTGTCGGCGTTCGTGGTCCTTCACAGGACGCAGAGCGCCGGGTTGCCGCTCAGCGGCTCGGGCCGCCCATCACATCGGTGTCGGGGTTGCCGGCCTCCTCGCCGCCCATCACGTCGGTGCCCTGCTCGAACGGTTCCTTGCCGCCCATCACGTCGGTGTCCTGCTCGAGCGGTTCCTCGCCGCCCATCACGTCGGTGTGCTGCTCGAGCGGTTCCTCGCCGCCCATCACGTCGGTGTGCTGCTCGTCCGGCTCGGGTGAGCCCATCACTTCGTCCACTCTTCCGCTCCCTTCGTCAGGGGTGGCGTCACGAGACGCCGGCACTTGTCCATACCCTACGAGGTGGGCCCGTCACCAAGAGGCTGAACCGGGCTGTAGCGTCATGAAGGCGGCCGCCGAGGAGGGAGGAGGACCGCTCGTGACGAAGAAAGCATCGCCCCCGCCCCCCGGCGACAAGCCTGTTCCCTCGGCGCCGCCACCGCCGCCCGCCTGGCGCCACTGGCTGTGGTTGATCGCGCTCGTCACGTTCATCGGGCTGTTCTTCGTCCTACCCGCGACCCGGGTGACACATTCTGTGCCACTGACGTACAGCCACTTTGTGAAGGACGTCGGGACCAAGCAGGTTCGCACCATCACGATCACCTCGAGCGGCAGCGCCACGGGACTCCTGGAGGGCGGCAAGCGCTACACGACGGTCATTCCGCTCCAGCTCGCCGGGCCCTCTCTGCTGGGAGAGCTCGAGAAGGAGGGCGTGCAGGTCACCGCGACAGCTTCGACGACTTCGTTCGGTGACGAGGTGCTGACGTGGCTGATCCTCCTCGTCCCCTTCGTGATCGTCGGGTGGTTGTGGGTCCGGCTCTCCAAGGGCGGTGGCGGCGCACTACAGAGCGCCATGGGGGTCGGCAGGTCGCGGGCGAAGGTGTTCGATGCGGACCGGCCGTCAACGAACTTCTCGGACGTCGCCGGCTACACAGGGGCAAAGCGCGAGATCGCCGAGGTCGTCGAGTTCCTCCGGAGCCCGGAGCGTTATCAGCGTGCCGGTGCGGTCGCACCGCGCGGCGTACTCATGGTCGGCCCCCCTGGGACGGGGAAGACGCTCCTCGCCCGGGCCGTGGCCGGAGAGGCGTCGGTGCCGTTCTTCTCGGTGACGGGGTCCAGCTTCGTCGAGATGTTCGTCGGCGTGGGAGCCGCCCGTGTGCGGGACCTGTTCTCCGAAGCCCGCAAGCGTGCCCCGGCCATCATCTTCGTCGACGAGGTCGACGCCATCGGACAGCGGCGGAGTGGCGCGGGCGCCATGGTGTCGAACGACGAGCGTGAGCAGACGCTGAATCAGCTCCTCGCCGAGATGGACGGCTTCGACCCCTCTGAGGGGATCGTCGTTCTCGCGGCGACGAACCGACCGGAGATTCTCGATCCCGCCCTCCTCCGCCCTGGGCGGTTCGACCGGCAGGTGACGATCCCGCTCCCGACGCTCCACGAGCGGCTCGAAATCCTGAAGGTGCACGCCCGGGGCAAGCGGCTCATGCCGAGCGTGAACCTCGAGACGGTCGCACGCGGGACCCCCGGGTTCTCGGGAGCGGACCTTGCGAACCTGATGAACGAGGCGGCGATCGTCGCCGTCCGTCACAACCGGGACGTGCTGCAGCCGTCGGACTTCGACGAAGCGCGCGACCGGCTCATTCTCGGCCGGCGGGAGGGCTCGAACGTCCTCTTGCCCGACGAGAAGCACTCGGTCGCCGTACACGAAGCCGGTCATGCGCTCGTCGCGGCGCACAGTCCGAACGCCGATCCGGTCGCCAAGATCACGATCCTTCCGGCGGGCCAGGCGCTCGGTGTCACCGAGCAGCTTCCGCTCGTCGAGCGGCACCTCTACGGTGAGGACTACCTCCACACGATGCTGGCGGTCCGGCTTGGCGGCCGCGCGGCCGAGCTCGTCGAGCTCGGGCAGGGATCGACCGGGGCTGCCAACGACCTCGCATCGGCGACCGATCTGGCGGTCAAGATGGTCCGGGAGTTCGGACTGTCCAAAGAGCTTGGCCCGATCGGCTACCCCGAGGGGGGCTCGACGTTCCTCGGCGGCGGTGGACCTGCACTGTCGAGCCGACCCTTCGCCGAGCAGACCCAGGCGAAGATCGACGAGCAGGTCGCCGAACTCTTGTCGCAAGCCGAAAGGCGGGCGGTCGACCTGCTCACCCGCCACCGCGACCAGCTGCGGGAGCTGGCGGACCTCCTCGTCGCCCAGGAGACGGTCGACGGGTCGGGCGTCTACAGGATCGCGGGCCTGCCGCAGCCGAAGACGCCCGAGAGCCAAGCGCGCCTGGAGCCGGTCAAGGCGACGGCGGGGGGTCCGGCACTCGTCGGGCCTGGTGCGACATCCGCGGCGGTCGCGGTCGCTGTCGGCGTTGACGCGGAAATGGACAAAGACAAAGAGGCCTACATCCAAAATCGGTGGAAAAACCCCCGTTCAGCTCGGGCTAAGCTACGTGGGTGGCACGGTCGGGTGCACCACGGAGTGCCGGCAACAAGGGAGGGCGGCCACACAAGCATGACCCGCTTGCGCCGCCGTGCTCACGAGGGCACGTAGGGGCGGGCGCTTACGCCGAGAGGTACTGCGGAGCCAAGCGCCTTCGGGTCCTCTACCGCTGCACGCCGGCGGACACGAGCATCCGCCCCCACCGCTACGCAGCCACCTTGCCAAAGGTGAAGGTGGACGACGGCACCTGCGATGCCTGCGAGCACGACTTCACCTTGCACGACGGGCACCAGGCCACCCGTGAATACACCTTCACCGACCGAGAGATTGCCTCGGTGTTGCTGGCACTCGGAAAGGGCGTCAGCTACAACCGGGCCGCCGCCTCCATCCGAGGCGACGCGGGTCGAGCAATGACGACGCCACGACATGGGACGCTCGTCACCAACTGGCTGGACGTGTACAGCCCCGTGGTCATCGCCGCACTCACTGCCCGCACAGGACCTCTGCCGCCGGCTCCGCACTCCATCTATGTGGACGCCAAGCCGTTCAAGGGCAACGCAGTCAAGTCAACAGGAAAGAAGTTGAAAGGGGGTCGGGTCCGGTTCCATGTCCTCGCTGCGGTCGCCCACAACCCACAGGGCAAGCCCTACACCATCAAGCTCTGGGCAACCAAGACAATCACGACCAAGACGTGGGAGAAGTTCTTGCAGATGGTGGCTGCCTCGTTCACAGGAGCGCCCAAGTGGGTGGTTGCCGACGGGGAGTTCGCACTCGTCAAGGCCGTGACCGCCGTGTGGCCGACGGCCTCCCAGTGGGGTTGTCATTCACACATCCGCACCGGAGCAGAGACACGGCTGAAGAGGGCCGGCGTGACGAGCGTCACCCATCCGGCGTGGAAGACCGCACAGACCATGACCGGCAGCCAGGCGAGCTTCGACAAGTTCCGCACCGAGGCGGCCCAGGTCGGCGACCAAAAGCTGCTCACATGGTTGAACAGGGTCGAGCCGGTGCTGCACGGGCATTGGAGGGAGACCGACCCGCCACGCTCCAAATCAGCCGGGCAGACCGAGAGCGTGCTGCGCCACGTCGTTGGCAAGGCCCTCGAGGGCAGACACCGAGCCATGCACAACCTGCCTCGGCTTCAGCTGCTCTGCGAGCTCTTGCGCCTGGAGGAGAACGGGACAGCGAGTCAGCGCCGCTACCAGCGCATTCTGCGGGACCACCTGGTCAAAAGCGCGGGGCGGCCCGCCAACTACGCCCAGGACGGCCACGTGAAGTTCACATGGGACGCAACTGTGCAGATAGGCAAACGGGGAGCCAAATCACGGGGTGCTGGCAGGTTCGTGCCGCCGTTCAGCAGCGCCGAGTGGGTGGATTGAACACCCCAGTGCGGGTCTAACTCCCAGCGTGAAGTTCCGAAGAACCCGAGGACCTGTCGGCCCAACGACGCTGATCTGCACGTCCAGTGAGGGAACCACCCAACGTGTGGCCATGGGTTGCGGTGTCTTGTAGCTGTAGACACGAAGGCCGTGCACCGTCATCGGTCTGTACATCGGCGAAGAGATCTTGACTGCTGGTGTGCTCGGGGAGAACCACACCCAGTTCACTGGGCTGCCTGATGACGTCGGGGGACAGCCAAGGTTCGCAACCTGCCGCCCCACGTAGACCAGTCCTGGGCCCCCGTGGGCGCATGTGTTCCCGAAAGTCACCTTCCAGGTGGTCGGCACGTCGATGACTGCACCCTGGTAGGTGACGGCCTGGTCGCCGCTCGGCGGCGCTGTCTCGCTTTCAACGGCGGCCAGCGACGCACCCAGCCCGGCCAGAGCCACCGAGCCGGTCACGACAAGGATGGCGAAGCGGTACTTCATGCACAAAACCGTACGCCTTTCGTCGCCTTGCGCAGGGGTCAGAAGTACGAGAGGCCGAAGGCGCCCACGTCATGTATGAGGCGCTGGAAGACCCGAGCGGTCACCAGCGCGTCAGGCAGGGCCCGGTGTTTGACCTCAAGGTCGAGCTCCACCGCCTTGATGAGCTGCTCGAGCGTCGAAGCTCGATAGCCAGCTTGGCCGGCGAGCACCTTCGTGTCCACGAACGGGACCCTCGGCCAGGTGCCGCCTGCCTGCTGCGCACAGCGCCGACACACAGCGAGGTCGAAGGTCACGTTCTGGCCGACGACCACTCGGCCCGTAATCCACTTGACGAGCCCGCCGACGACCTCGCTGAACAAGGGTGCGTTGGCGAGGTCTGTTGCGGTGATGCCGTGGACCTCTTCGGCACCGAGCTCGCCCTGTGGTTTCACCAGTTGTTCGAGGGAGTCCTGCGGTTCCCCGTCGAAGTCCAATTGGACGACTGCGAACTCGATGACCTCGCAGTCATCTTCGAGCCCAGTCGTTTCCACATCGAGCACAGCCCACTGGCGAGCCTCCACCTACTCAGTCTGGCGCAGGCGCGCTGGGAGGCCCGGGAGGTCGACGGGTCCGGAGAGGTTTTTCCACCGATTTTGGATGTAGGCAAAGAGGCGTCCAGGTAGTCCCCGCCTGGGAGGGTGGCGATGCAGCGCCGGGGACGGCTTGCGCCCCCGCCATCATCTGGCATAGGAGCATGCGATGCTGAACGTCCCGCGTCGCTGGTCCGATCTGGATGCGGCGTGGATGACGGCGGCACTGGCGCGGGACTTTCCCGGCATCGTCGTCCGTGAGGTGGCGATTGGTCACATCGACCACGGCACGAACTCGAGGGCCCGCGTCGCCCTCGCGAGTGAAGGCGCAGAGGGACCGCCGTCCGTCTTCGTGAAAGGTCCGGGAAGGACCACGCACCGGCTGGCACTGCTCGCGCTCGGCGCGCTTGCGACGGAAGCACGTCTCGCGGACGCCGGGGTGAGCCTCCCGCTCGACCACCCCGCCTTCTACGGGGGAGGGGTGGCGCAGCGGCGCGCAGCGTGCATCGTGGTCAGCGAAGACGTCGTCGTGCGCGGCGCGCGCCCCAACGACGCGTGTACGCCCTTGTCCCCGGACGCCGTGCGGACCGGTTTGCTGGGTCTTGCGGCCCTTCATGGGGCGTTCTGGGAACGCCGCCTCCCCGCGCCCTTGGACAAGGTCGCGCCGTGGCGGCTCGGACCCGTCCTCGGCGCCGTCTCGGTGGCAAGCCTCCGGCGAGGGCTCGGGCGGGCTGACCGCGTCCTCGGCGGGTCGCTTCAACTGCCGTCCGCCACGGGACCACGCGCGCTCGGTCAGCAGTTCCGGCGCGCGGCGGCGGTCGCCGCGTCGAACCCCCGCACGCTCCTGCACGGCGATCCGCACCCAGGGAACACCTACACCACGATCGACGGCAGCATCGGCTTCTACGACTGGCAGCTCGCGCGCCTCGGCCAGTGGTTCCACGACGTCGGGTACTTCGTGGTGAGCTCCCTCGACGTGGCAGAGCGACGTCAGCACGAGCGTGAGCTCCTCGCCGCCTACCTCGACGGACTGGGGCGTGCCGGCGTCGCGCCGCCGCGCTTCGAGGCGGCGTGGGAGCGGTACCGGTCGACGCCGGCCTTCGGCCTCGCGACCTGGCTGCACACGTTGTCGTTCGGCACCCTCCAGCCGATCGACGTCTGCGCGACGACCGTCCGCCGGTTCGCCGCCGCCTACGCGGACCTCGAGACGGCGCGGACCGATTCCGGCGCGTGACGTGGGGGGGACGCTCGGCGGTTGGGCATCGGGCGTGCGTGGGTAGGCGGCGAGATGGCCGCGGGGCACCGGCGGCGAGGAGCGGCAGTCGGTGGCCGCTCCATCAGGTGGCCGGAAGGAGACGCGGCGATGCAGTGGAGAGACAGGCACGACGACCAGGTCGGCACCTCGGATTCGTGGATCGTCGAGCAGTGCGGTGCGTTCCTGGCTGGTTCCTACCGCGAGCTCCTCATGTGCCGCCGTCAGCCGATCCCGGCGTGGACGTGGATCAACGTGCTCGCCCACGGCAACGAAGAGGAGGTCCGCCGGCGTGCCGCCGAGCCGGTCGGCACGGACGGTTGCGACGCGTACCTCGCCCGCCTCGCGCGCCACACGCTCGTAAAGATGCGAACCGAAGGCGTCAGCCTGCGCGCGGTGCAGCGCGCCATCCTCATCCCCTTGGAGCTCGCCCTGATCGGGAGCGTCGGGTCGGCCACCGCCGAGGAGGCGACACTTTCGCAGGCGGTCGCCCGGGAGCTGCTGCGCGGGCTCGACCCGATCCTCGTGGGCGGGGAGGAGGCGTAGGGCGCCGGCGGGCTGCTCCCCGGCTCGCTTCTGAGCGGGCTGCCATTCCCGTTGCACGCGCGGCTTCGGGGCCGACGGAGAGGGGTAGGCATCGTCCATGGTCAGTTCTTCCGCCTCGCCGGCCTCGATGTCGACGGACGAGGCACGCCTGAGGCTCGCCTTGCGCGGGGACGCCGACGTCCAACGGTTCCTAGAGGTGCTGGACGAAACGCTCGCGACGCTGGACGGCGGTGGGATCGAGTACGTGCTGATGGGAGGCATCGCCTCTTCGTGCCTCGGTCGCGAGCGCTGGACCCACGACATCGACTTGTTCACGCGCCCCGAGGAGGCGCCCCGCGCGCTGGGCCTCTTGGCCGAGGCGGGCTTCGGGACGGAGGAGACCTACGCGGACTGGCTGTTCAAGGCGTGGAAGGGCGACCAGCTCGTGGACATTATCTTCCGGACCGCCGGAGACATCACCGTCGACCAGACGATGCTCGAGCGAGCTCCGACGGTCGACTTCATGGGCAGACGCGTCCGGACCGTCCCTGCCGAGGACCTCGTCGTCATCAAGGCGATCGTGGCGAACGAGCACGCCCCGCGCCACTGGCACGACGCGCTCGCGATCCTGGCAAGCGCCGATCTCGACTGGCCGTACCTCATGCGCAGGGCGCGGTTCGGCATCCGCCGCGTCCTGTCGCTGCTCCTCTACGGGCAGTCGAACGACATCGCCATCCCCTCGGCCGTCGTCCGCGAGCTGTTCGCCGTCGCCGAGGGAACCCCGTTCCCGGCGGCGCAGGAACTCCCGTGAGCCTCGACCCGAGCATGCCGGTCGAGTACCTCGTGGGGCATCTGGAGGAGGCGCTCGCTCGTGACTCCCGGGTCGCCGAACAGGGGCTCACGGTGCACGTCGCAGGCACACCCCTCTCGGTCACGGTCGCCGGCACGATGGTGGCAGCTGCTGACGAAGCATCGATTGCGGCGGTGGTGGGGGAGCTGTTGCCGGGCGTCCCGGTCCGGGTCCAGGCGCGCCGCGCCGAGTATCCCGAGGCTCCCGATGTGGAGGAGGTCGGATGATCCGGGTAGCGGCGGTCGGCGACATCCACGTCGGCACCGACGCGGCCGGGACCTTCCGCAGCCGGCTCGCGCACCTCGGCGAGCAGGCCGACCTGTTTCTCGTCGCAGGTGACCTCACGCGTCGGGGCACCGTCGAAGAGGCCGAAGTCGTCGGCGCCGAGCTCGCGGACCTCCCGGTCCCGGCCTTCGCGGTCCTCGGCAACCACGACTTCGAGTCTGACGCTGCCGACGCCGTCGTCGAGAAGCTCGAGTCCGGCGGAGTCCACGTCCTCGAGGGCACGGCAGCGCGGTGCGAGGTGAACGGCGCCCGGGTCGGAATCGCAGGGGTGAAGGGGTTCGGGGGAGGGTTCCCCGGCAGGTGCGGGTCGGAGTTCGGTGAGCAGGAGATGAAGGCGTTCATCCAGCACACGAGGGAGACGGCCGAGCGGCTGCAGGCGGCACTCGAATCCATCGCAGACGCGGACCTGCGCGTCGCCCTCATGCACTATGCGCCGGTCGAGGAGACCCTCGTGGGCGAGCATTGCGAGATCTACCCCTTCCTCGGCAGCTACCTGCTCGCCGAAGCAGTCGACCGGGGGGGAGCGCACCTGGCCGTCCATGGCCATGCCCATGGCGGGTCGCCGCGGGGGACCACCCCAGGAGGTACTCCCGTCCGCAACGTTGCGCTGCCGGTCATACGAAGCTCGTACCGCTTGTTCTGCTTCGACGAGCACCGGCTCGAAGAGCCGGAGGAGGCCGGGCCGCTCGACGCCGAGCCGCTCGACGCCGAGCCGCTCGGGGCCGCCGCCTCGGGTGACCGGTAGGGGGGCGGCCCCCCTCAGGGAACCCGCCCTCAGGCGGCCCCCGCCTTGCCCCCCTTGAGCAGCTCCTGCCAGTTGCGCTCGTGGAGCTCGACGCCGAAGCGCCGCGCGGCGGCTCGGATCCGCTTCCACGCCTGGTCGCGTTCGGCGTCGGAGACCCCCTCGACCTGGTCGAAGCGAGCGACGGCGTTGCGGACGTGCGCGGCGTCCACGAGTGGCTCCTTGCGCGCGCGGGGGAACGCGAACTCCTTGTCCGCCAGCCTGTTCTCCTCGCGCGTGCTCATGCCCTTCGAGCGGCGCTGGACGTCGTGTCCGCGCCTGCGGGCCGCTTGGGCCGCCCTCGCCTTCTCCAGATTGCGCCGGGCCGCTGCCTTCTGCCGTTCGGTGGCCATGGGCGAGATCTTCCCCTGCTGGCGGCCCGGAAACCCGTGGCCCAGCGGTCACGGTGGCGCTGGTGGATACTGGCCCGATGGAGGCGGGAGACCTCGACGACGACCCCATGCGCCAGCTCGACGCCTGGCTTTCGGCTGCGCGGGCGGCGGGGGAGCCGATGCCCGAGGCGATGTGCCTCGCCACTGCGACCGGTGCCGGCGAGCCGTCTGCCCGCTACGTCTTGATGCGCGGCCGGGACGACGGCGTGGTGTTCTTCACCGACTACGGCAGCGACAAGGCGAAGGACCTCGGGGAGAATCCTCGTGCGGCGGCAGTGTTCCACTGGCATCGCCCCGTGCACCGCCAAGTCCGGGTGAGCGGCATGGTCGCGAAGACGACGGCGGAGGAGTCGGACCGGTACTGGGCGACTCGGCCTCCGGCCTCCCGCAGGAGCGCGGTCAGCTCGAGGCAGAGCTCGGTCATCTCGAGCCGAGAGGAGCTCGAGCAGGCGGTGGCGGCGTTGGGGGACCTCGCACCGGTGCGCCCGGATCGGTGGGGCGGCTTCCGGATCCTGCCTTCGTCACTCGAGTTCTGGGAAGAGGGAGCTCACCGGCTCCACGACCGGTTCCGCTACTCGAGGGAGGGCGACGGTTGGAGGGTCGAGCGGCTCTCGCCCTGAGAGCGTCTGAGGACGTTGCCGTGCCGGTGCCGGGTGGTGGTGACCGCCTGTTCCCTGGTCCAGCGGAGGAGCTCGAAGGTGCCGAGGGCCACGAGCGGCTCGGTGTCGCCCTCGAGCCCCGCGTCCAACAACCCGAGGCGCAGGGCAGGCGCCGCATGGGCCAAGCGGACGCGGTCGGGCCGCTCACGGGCCATGCGGCCGAGGAACGTCTCGTCGTCTTCGACCACGGGCGCCCCTGGGAGGTCCGGGTCGGACACTGCGACCGAAAGCCCGACGTCGACACCGAGGTCCGAGGCGACGGCCAATGACACCGCGAGGGCGGCGGGGTCGAGCGCCGGCCCCAGGCGAAGCGCCGCACGGCGGAGCGGGCGGAGCCGGAAGACGTTGCTCTCCGCGCGCAAGCCGCTCGGGTCCACGCCCGCACGGAGCCGTCTGCTCTCCGTGCGCGCCCGGGCGGACTCGGCGGCGACGTCGGCCGGTCCCTCGGTCCGCCAGCTGCCGAGCGTCGAGACGTAGAAGGGGCCGCCTGCCTTCGCTCCCGGTCCGATGCTGGAGCGTTTCCACCCACCGAACGGCTGGCGCCGGACGATCGCACCGGTGATGGGCCGGTTCACGTAGGCGTTCCCCGCGGCGACCCGAGCCAGCCATCGGTCGGCCTCTCCTCCGTCGAGGGTGGCGACCCCGGCGGTGAGCCCGTACGGGGTGGCGTTCTGCAGCTCGAGCGCGTGGTCCAGGTCCTCGGCGCGCAAGAGTCCGAGGACCGGGCCGAAGCACTCGGTGAGGTGGAACTCGCTCCCCGGCGCCACGCCGAGCTTGACCCCCGGTGACCACAGGTGAGGGTTGGCGCCGAGCTGTCGAGGCTCGACGAGCCACCGTTCCCCCGTGCCGAGGGAGGTGAGCGCGCGCTCGAGGGGGCCCGAGGGTGGGCGGATCAGCGGCCCGACCTTCGTCGAGAGATCCCATGCCCGACCGACACGCAGGCTCTCGACCGCGTCCGAGAGCCGGTCGAGGAACCGCTGGTCGTCGTAGACGGGGGCTTCGAGGATGGCCAGGCTCGCCGCCGAGCACTTCTGACCGGCGTGGGAGAAGGCGGAGTGCACGAGGTCCCGTACCGCGTCCTCGAGATCTGCTGCGGCGGTGACGACGATCGCGTTCTTTCCGCTCGTCTCCGCATGGAGCGCGAGCCCCGGGCGCCATTCGAGAAAGCGGCGCGCGGTCTCGAAGGCCCCGGTGAGGACGACGGCGCCGACATCTGGATGGGTCACCAGACGTCGGCCGGTCTCGGCGTCGGCGCACGGGAGGAACTGCACGACGTCGGGGGGGATCCCAGCCTGGTGGCAGTGAGAGACGATCGACGCGGCCGTGAGGACGGTCTCGGGTGCGGGCTTGAGAATCACGGCGTTGCCCGCGGCGAGGGCGGCGAAGACCCCTCCCGAGGGGATCGCGTACGGGAAGTTCCACGGCGGGGTGACGACGACGACCCCGTGCGGCGAGAACCGACCGTGGTGGCCGTGCAGGGTCTCGAGCGCCGCGGCTTGGTCGCCGTAGTAGCGCGCGCCGTCGACGGCCTCGGAGACCTCGGAGTCCGCTTCGCGCACGGTCTTGCCCGCATCGAAGGTCATGGCCGCGACAGTGCGCGCGCGCTCGGCTTCCATGAGGTCTGCGGCGCGCTGGAGCAGCTGACGCCGCCGTGCTGCGGGGGTGGCGGCCCAACTTTCGGCTGCTTTACCGGCAATCTCGACGGCACGCTCGACGGTGTCCATGTCCGCTTCGACGTAGCGGTACCACGGCGTGTCGGGGGCAGAGGGATCGATCCCCGTCCCCGTCATCGGCTCGTCGATTCGCTCGCCTCCGACGACCGCGGGGACTGGCGCAGGGGGCTGCGATGAGAGCGTGCGAATCGCCTCGAGCAGCGCGCCGCGGTTCTGTGCGACGGCGAAGTCGGTGTCGGGGGCGTTGGCGAACGGCGGCAAAGGCTGTCGGCCGGCCTCCTCCCTGGTGGCTGCTGGGAACGCGGCCGAAGCTCCTTCCTCGCCGGTCCCCCCGCCAGCCGGGCGGCCCAAGGTCGCGTGGCGTCTCGGCGGTCCGGCACCGAGGTGCCGATCTGCGACGGCCTTCCTGAAGCGGAGGCGCTGCTCCTCCCACGCGCCCGATCCCGGCTCGAGCTCGGCAAGGTGGGCGAGGAAGTTCTCGGGGTGGGTGTTCTCGTCGAACCGTCGCACGAGGTACGCCACGGCGGATTCGAAGTCGTCTCTCCGCACGACCGGCGCGTAGAGGAGGACGCCGCCCGCGACCTCTGCCACGGCCCCGGCCTCGGCGACCGCCATCCCCTCGAGCATCTCGATCTCGACGCGCCCGCCGCCGCTCTCCCGGTCGAGGGTCAGCGCCCATGCGACGTCGAAGAGGTTGTGGCTCGCGACCCCGACGCGCACCGCGCCTGCGTTGCGTGGGTCGAGCGCGATGTCGAGCATCCGCTTGTAGTTCGCGTCGACCTCCGCCTTGGTGGCGTACGGGGCCTGTTCCCATCCCCGCAGCTCTGCCTCGACCCGTTCCATCGCGAGGTTCGCACCCTTCACCAGCCGCACGCGGACGGCGGCACCCGTGCGAGCGTGCCGTCGCCGGGCGAAGTCGCACAGCTCGCGGAGCACCTCCGTCGCATCCGGGAGGTACGCCTGGAGCGCGATGCCCGCGCAGACTCGGTCGAAGGGTTCTCGGCCGAGGAGTGACTTGAACGCGTCGACGGTGACGTGCAGGTCCCGGTACTCCTCCATGTCGAGGTTCACGAGCTTCGGAGGGTCGCCCCGGGCGGCGAGCTCGAGGATCGGCCGGAGCCGCTCTTTGACCTCGGCGAGTGACTGGTCGTAGGCGAGCACGTCGAGCTGCGAGTAGAGCGCCGACAGCTTGACCGAGACGCAGTCCACCTCCGGGCGCTCGAGGAGGCCGAGCACGAGGCGTGCCCGCTCCCGCGCCTGTCGTTCCCCGAGCACCGCCTCGCCGAGCAGGTTCACGTTGAGCCGCATGCCCTCCCGGCGGCGGCGCAGGAGTCGGCGCCGGAGTGCGGCGGGCTCCGCCGGGAGGACCAGCGCGGCGAGCTCGCGCCGCAACCGCGCGGTGGCAAGGGTGACGACAGCCCCCGGCGCGACGGATGCCAGGCGTGCCGCGAGGCGGAGGGCAATACGGTCCGCGGGTCCGGCCATCGCGAGGGAGGGATACGCCTTTACGAGGGCAGCGAGCCGGGCGGCCGCCCTCCTGCGTGTCCGGATCCTGAGCACCTGGTCGGTCAGCTCGAGAAGGAACGACCGGCTCGCGTCGTCGGCCACGAGAGTGCCGATCCTGTGCCGGCGCCGCCGTTCAGCGGGAGTCATCCGCCTGCGGGCCTCGTGCAGCAACGTCGCAGCGAGCTTCTCGGCGTCTGCGCACCGTCGCTCGTCGTCACCGGTGAGGTCGTGCATCGAACCGACCGTAGTGGTTCGAGCGGGTGAGGAGTCCGGGATGGCCGGGGGGTTCAAGGTGCCTCGAGTCGTCGCCGGTAGTGCGACAACGTGGGCTCGTCGAATGCGACGAGGACGACGGCGCGGACCACCGAGCTGCGCAACGATCGGAGGGTCTCCACCGCGATGCCCGCCGCCCGCCCAGGGGGGAAACCGTAGACGCCCGTCGAGATCGCCGGATAGGCGATGGAGCTGGCGCCCAAGGCTTCCGCGGCTGCGAACGCCGACAGGTAGCAGGATTCGAGGACCTCCTCTTCGCCGCGTCCGCCGCCCTGCCAGACCGGGCCGACGGTGTGGACGATCCAGCGCGCAGGCAGCGCGAAGGCGGGCTTCACCTTCGACGCGCCCGGCTGGCAGCCTCCGAGCGCGCGGCACGCCGCCCTCAGTGTGTCGGCACCGGCGGCGCGGTGGATGGCTCCGTCGACGCCACCGCCACCGGCGAGAGAGGCGTTCGCCGCGTTCACCACGACGTCGACCTCGAGCGTGGTGATGTCGGCGAGCACGGCGGTGAGCTCCACGGGGCGAGCGAGCCGGTCGACGGCGTCGGGTCCTGCGCCTGGACTCATGGCGCTGCGACGGCCCCTGGCTCCGCGTCGCCCCCCGGTGCCGTCAGCCCGCTGCGCCCCGGCTGCCGGGACGCCAGGAAGCAGCCCCCGAGAATGAGCACGAAGCCGACCGCAGTCGCGGGACCGAAGGGTTCGCCGAGTGCGACGACGCCGAGCACGACCGCCACCGGGGGATTCAGGTACGTCACGAGCGTCGCCCGCATGGCGCCGACTTCCGCTATGAGCGCGAAGAACAGCAGGAAGCCGAGGATCGTACAGACGAACGTGAGCCCGAGCGCAGACTCGATGACCGGGGCCGAGAGGGGCCTCGACGGGAGCTCGGTGAGCGCTGCGGGGGCGTACCCCACAGCGCAGAGCAGCACGGACCATGCGATCACGCCCAAAGGGGGCACGCCGCGCAGCCGGTGGTCGACGATCCATGGTCCGAGCGCGTAGCCCACGACGACGGCTCCCAGTGACAGCACCGAGAGGAGCTGGCCGCCGGAGACGGAGAAGCCGACGAGCACGCCGACGCCGGCGATCCCGATCACGAGCCCCGCAAGACGGCGTCGGTCGACCCGGTCCGACCCGGTCACCCACGCGAGGACGGCCGCGACGAGGGGAACGGCCGCGACGAGCAGTCCTGAGAGCGAGCTCGGCAGGCGGCGCTCCGCGTCGAACAAAAAGAGCCAGGGCATCGCGAGCTCGGCCACCGTGTACACGAGCACCGCTCGCCATCGTCGGATGACCGGAACGAGCGCCCCCCGTGCGGCGGCCAACGGGACGAGCACGAGGGCCGCACCGCCGGTCCGGATGAAGACGAGGAGCGCCGGACTGATCTCGCGGACAGAGACTCTGATGAGGAGGTAGGGCAGTCCCCAGACGACACCGACGGCGAGGAGATAGGCCCACCCGCGACGCGTCATTGGCAGGTAGCCGAGCTGCGTTCAGAGGCGGGTGCGCGGCTCCTGGAACCGTGCGACCGAGAACCCGAGCAGCACCGGGATGTCCACTGCGAACACGAGGAGCGACATCGTGAGGAGTACGAGCATCGTGCCGCGCGTCCCGTCGTAGACGAAGACGTACTCGAGGATCCCCCCGATGGCTCCGTAACCGAGAAGCGCCCACTTCACGACGCCGAAGAAGGAGTCCCAAGCGAAATTCTGCTGGCTTGCGACGAGCGCGACCGCCACGACCAACACCGCTCCGGCAGCGGCGACCAGCGCCACGGCAGGACCGAGAGGGGCCCGCCGTGGAAGGTACGCCGCGAGGTAGATCCCGCTCGAGATCACGAGAGCCATGGACGCGACGCACGCGAGAGGAATGGGTGGACGTCCTGCGAACGCGTCGTGCGCCGAGAGAGAAGCTCCACCGTGCTCCTGACCTCGAGCGCTCCCTGACGACCGTCTCGAGTCCATGCCCACCCTCCTCAACTGGTCGCGACCCGGGTCATGATGATGAGCGTCGCGACCTGCATCGCGCCGGTCACGCCGGCCGCGTAGATGAACCTCCGCATGAGCCTCCCGATCAACTCTCCGTTCGGCTGGGGCTTACGGAACTCGAAGAGCACGGCGAGGTTGGCGGGCTCGAGCATCCCGATGGCGACGATCGACATCACGCCCACGACGACGAAGGACGCGATCAGCCACCCGTGGTCAGGGTAGGCGGTCGAGAGGTTGCCCAGGTGGCGCGCGAGTTGCCAGCCCGATGCGAGGGTGCAGACGACGAGGGTCGGCATGAGCAGGACCATCTTCGGCATCAGCCGCTTCGAGAACTCGACACGTGCGGGAATGGACATCTTCCCCATGATCGGGCCGATCACGAATCCGAGGAAGAGGTCGATGGCAGTCCACAGCGCGCCGCCGGCGACGTGGAAGAAGTCGAGGGCCCACGGCCAGTTGCCTGCGATCGCGACCACGAGGAAGACGAGCACCGCCCCGACCAACGGGAGGGCCCGCAGCGGCACGACTCGGAACGCCGGCTCTGCCGGGGCCGGGGCCGGGGCGCCGACGGCCGCCGCGGTCGCTGGTGCGGGACCTGTTCTGGTGAGCGCCACTTCCCGATTCTCTCCCTCTGCCGGTTTGCCGCCATCACGACGCTGCGGCTCGCCGCCGCGCAGGTCGATGGGCTGCAACGATACACATCGGGACACATCGGGACGACGAACGCGGAGGTGGTGCGATGGGCGAGGAGGCCATGCGACTGGAAAGAATCCGGGTGGTGGTCACCGGAGCCTCGAGCGGCCTCGGCGCCTCCATGGCTACGGCCCTCGTCGACGCGGGCGGCTCCGTCGGCATCGCCGCCAGGCCCGGGCCCCGCCTCGATGCGAGGGTGACCGAGCTCGCGCGTCGTGGGATCGCGGTCCCCATTCCGGTCGACGTCCGGGACGTTGATTCGGTGACCCTTGCGGTGAGAGAGGCGATCACCCACCTCGGTGGAGTGGACATGGTCGTCAACAACGCCGGCATCGGGATGCGGCTCGTGAACCCGAGGTTCTTCGAGCAGCCGCAGCCGTTCTTCGAGGTGGAGCCCACGGCGTTCGACGACGTGGTCGCGACGAACCTGCGCGGGTACTTCCTCGTCGCGCGGGCATTCAGCTTCCACTTCCTCGAGCAGGGGCACGGGCGGTTCGTGAACGTGTCGATCAACGAGTCGACCATGGTCCGGCGCGGCTTCGTCCCGTACGGACCGTCGCGTGCGGGCTCCGAAGCGCTGAGCGCAGTCATGACCGAGGATCTCCGCCCGTTCGGGATCTCGGTGAACGTGCTGGTACCCGGTGGTGCGACCGAGAGCGGGATGATTCCCGACACGCTCTCCGCTGAGCAGCGCGCGTCGCTCTTGCGGGCCGAGATCATGGGCCCGCCGGCGGTCTTCCTCGCCTCACCCGAGGCCGAGGGGCTCACGGGGGAGAGGATCGTCGCGACCGAGTTCCAGGCCTGGCTCGCCGACTACCGCTCCCGACGGTCCGAGGGCTCTCCTCAGGCATAGGTGGCGTACCGGCTTCTCTCCGACGCCGCGCTCGGACGGCAGCTTGCCTCCTCCACGTTTGCATCCTCGGAGATACGATCCGCGTCGAATGGGACTGGCTGACTCCACGATCGGGTTGCTCGACTTCGTATGGCCGCGCATCCGTGGCCGGCTCGAAGGCATCACCGACGAGGAGTACCTGTGGGAGCCGGTTCCCGGATGCTGGAGCGTGCGTCTGACCGGGGGCGGAACGTGGGACGCGGACAATGCGAGCCCGCCGCCTGAGCCTCCCCCGGTCACCACGATCGCTTGGAGAACCTGGCATATCGGAAGTCAATGTGTCGGTGGCTTTGCCGAACTCCTCTTCGGTCAGCATCCGTTGCCGCTCGGCCCCTGCGAGTGGTATCCGACTGCCGGTGCAGCGCTGGACGCCCTCGACCAGGCGTGGTTCGCGTTCGCGGCCGGTTGCCACGCCCTCAGTGAGGAACGGATGGCCTCCGAGCTCGGTCCGGAGTGGGGGCCGTGGGCGCACAACAACAGCGGCGACGCCCTGCTCCACGTCGCTGACGAGGTCATCCACCATGGGGCCGAGGTCGCACTTCTTCGGGACCTCTACCTGGCGAGGCTCCAACACGCGCTGGTCGAGGCGCTCCCGTGAATCCGCCTTCGGGCTTCGCGTAACGTTCGGCAAATGGAGTTGCTGCTGGTCCGGCACGCCCACGCAGGGAGCAAAGACCGCTGGCACCGCGACGACCGGGTCCGTCCACTGAGCCCGCGCGGCCAGGAGGAAGCCCTGGCTCTCGTCGACCTGCTGGCTCCCTACGAGCCAAAGCGGATCGTCTCGAGCCCGCTCGTGCGATGCGTGGAGACCGTGTCGCCGCTGGCCACGCGACTCGGGATCGAGATCGAGACGTCCGACGAGCTCGGGCCGCAGGCCGATCGGGACGCGGCAAGGTTGCTGCGATCGCTCGCCTCGGCGACGCAGTCGGTTGTCGTCTGCACGCACGGCGAGACGATCGAGGCGCTCCAACGCCGGCTCGACCAGCGCGGCAAGCTCGCCTTCAGGCCAGGGGGTGCTCACGAGAAGGGCTCCGTCTGGCTGCTCGAGGGGTGCGGCCGCCGGTTCGTGTCGGCGACCTATCTCCCGCCACGGACGGGCCAGCTCGCCAGCGGGACACGCGTGCAGGACGGAGCGATCTGACCGAGGCCCGCCCCGATCTGCCGGGACGTCAGTCGCTGCCGCCTGCTGCTGTGCCGCCACCTGTCGATGCGCCGGTGCTGGGCGTGGCGCCCGGGCCACCCGGACCCGCGGGAGGGCTGGTGCCCGGTGTGGATGTGCTCGGCGGCGGGGGAGTGCCAGGAGCCGGCGGAGCGTTCCCTGTGCCTGGCGGTGTCTGGGGCGGCAGGATCGCCCCCGGTGGCTCCGATGGCCCAGGCGGAGCCGGCGAGCGGGGAGGCTCCTGCGGGCCAGCCTTCGGACCGGGGGTCGGACCGGGGCGCGGGGACGGGTCCGCCTCATATTGGCCATGGGCCGGCACGATCGCGACGTCCACGCTCGCCGTCGGGACGCTCGCCGTCGGGGCCGCCGGCGTCGTCACGGACGCCCCGGAGAGCGACAGCGCGACGGCGGTCCCTTCCTTGAGTCGCCCGTAGGGGCGAAAGGAGACCACACTTCCGGCTTCGGGAGATGCGAGCGCGACCGCCAGTCGAGCGAGACGAAGACCGTCGCCTCGAAGTACGTCGGCAGCCGCCGTGTAGGACAACCCGTCGAGGGTCCGCGGGCGAAGGTCGACGTAACCCGATGCGACGGTGAGCTCCACCCGCGTGTCCGGCTTCACATGGCTGCCCGCTGCGGGGCGCTGCGAGACGACGAGCTGCGCGCGTGCACCGGCGACATCGACGACATGGTCGCGTGCGACGAGGTGCGAAGTGGTGAGCGACGACTGCGCCACGCCCGCGAGCTCCCCGCGCAGGTCGGGGACACGAACGGCTCCAGGGGCAGCACCCGCGGTGAGCGCGAGGCCGAGGAGGACCACGGCGAACGCGCCCACCGTCGCGATCGCCGCAGCGCGCCGCCGCCGCCGGCCGAGACGGCGCGGCTCCCTCTGGTGCTCTGCGCCCGTCAGTTCCCGAGGGACCGGCGCTGGTGCGGGGGCGAGCCCCGGCGCCAGCCGCTCGGCCACTTCGGCGACCTCCTGGGCGCTGCGGCCATCACCTCCGGGCGCGAGCAGGTCCTCTACGAGGCGGAGCGCTTGCGGGGTCACGTTCGACGGAAGTGCAGGCGCGTGAACCGTGGCGCGCGGGGCGAGGACGTGCAGCGCCGCCGGAGCCCCCTCGAGGCGACCGGTGAGGCACGCCTCGGCGACCGTGCCGAGCCGGCTGAGGTCCGCGGCGTGGGCCGCGTCAGGTAGAGCAGTCGAGCCATCAGCGCTCGCGAGTCCGAAGTTCGCGATCTTCACCCTTCCGTCGGAGCGGAGCAGGATGTTGTCTACGGTGACGTCGCGGTGCACGACGCCGAAGGCGTGGGCGGCGGCGAGCAGGGACGCCACCTGTGCGACGATGCTCATGGTCTGCACGACGTCGATAGGGCCTTGGCGCTCGAGGAGGGCGCGGAGGGGCTTCCCGCAGAAGAGCTCCATCACCAAGAACAGGGTCGAGTCGTGCTCGCCGTAGTCGAAGACGCCGACGACTCCGGGGTGGGTCAGCCGCGCGGCAGCGCGGGCTTCCTTCTGGAAGCGGTCGCGGAAGGCGGGGTCGCGCGCCAGATCGCCCCGGACAAGCTTGACCGCCACGCGCCGGCCCAGAATCGGGTCCGTCGCTTCCCACACCTCTGCCGTCTCATCGTGGGCGATGAGGCGGTCGAGGCGGTACCGAGAGGCGATCACCTCGGCATCCGTTCCCACGAAGTGCCCTTCCCCATTGGCGGAGGTGTGCAAACGGCCGTCGCCGCGGCCAAGGAAAAGCCTGCATTTCAGCTGTACACATTTCATCTGCACGCAACGACCGGTGACCGGGGCAAGTCCCGCACGCGACGGTGCCGGAACCGCCTGGAGGAGACGGCCTCGCCGTCGTCTCCGCCGGTTGAGCCGTCGAGAGCGAACACATGTTCGCTATACTGCGGGACGATGCTCCAAGAGACGCTCTTTTCAGCGGGGGAGGAGGTCGTGCTCCGGCCCGTGGCCGAGGGGCTCGTCCGCACGACATTGGCGTTCGGCGCGTGGGTCGACTTCCGACCTGGATGGGTCGGCGGCGCGGGAGACCTTTTCGAGCGGCTCGAGCGGGCGGTGCCCTGGAAGGCCGAGCGCAGGCCGATGTACGACCGGCTGGTGGACGTCCCGCGGCTCGTCAGCTTCTTCGACGAGGGAGCGCAGCTTCCCGACCCGGCCGTGGAGGAGATGGTCGAGGCGCTCAGCGCCCACTACGCGCCCGAGCTCGCCGAACCGCTGCGGACGCTCGGCATGTGCCTGTATCGGGACGGGAACGACAGTGTGGCGTGGCACGGCGACAGGATCGGCCGCTCCGCTGTCGAGGACACGGTGGTGGCGATCGTGTCTCTGGGCGCGTCGAGGCGGTTCCTCTTGCGGCCCCGCGGCGGGGGTCCTGCGAGGCGGCTCGTGGTGGCGGCCGGCGACCTGCTCGTGATGGGGGGGAGCTGCCAGCGCACCTGGGAGCACGCCGTGCCCAAGCTGCGGCGTGACGTTGGTCCTCGGATCAGCCTGCAGTTCCGTCCGCGGGGGGTGCGGTGACGGGCACAGCACCGCAGCCCGAAGCGACGGGGGTTGCTCCGGAATTTTTCTCTGTCTTGCAGGTTTGAGTTCGAGGGCTGCTCGGTAGAATTCCTGCGCCCGACCTGATGGCCGGGTGCCAGCCAAAGACGAGGCCCCTGGTAACCCCCCTCCGCCCCAGGGGCTTCGTCGCGCTGGCGCCTCTTTTTCTCGGGGCAACGCGCTCCTCTTCGTCGCACGCCGCGTCGAGCGGTCAGGACTTGAGCTCGGGGAAGTCCTCCTCCC